>CAUVMH010000001.1:0-66531 GCA_963552835.1 uncultured Streptococcus sp.
GTTTAGTTCTTTCAATTCAGTCTGCTTGGTTGATAAATTGAACAAAATCATGGCATACTGCAAAGCTATATCATGTGATTTCTGGAAGTTTTGCTGTAAATTCTCTAATTTTTTGGCAGTAGTCACTAGTTCCTTCAACTTAGTTTGCTTGGTTGATAAATTGAACAAAATCATGGCATACTGCAAAGCTATATCATGCGATTCCTGGAATTTTTGCTGCAATTTCTCTAATTTTTTAGCAGTAGCCATCCGTTCCTTCAACACAGTCTGCTTGGTTGACAAATTGACCAAAATCCCAGCATACCGCAACGCAATGCTTTCTGATTCAGGATATTGTTCATAAAATATTCTTGCTTTTTCTGCTAGAGCTTCACAGGCAGTCTTATCTGTCTCCTCGGCTGATAAGTCAACGAGTTTATCTAACTCTGCTTTACTTTGATCCAAATTGTATTTCTGTTCATCCATTCTATGTACCTCGCTTGAAATAGTAGCTATCTTATAAACTAATTTATTTTTCGCATGAGAATTAGTTTCTATACATCTTATTATTTATTATATCAAAAATGTTATATTTCTACTAACAGATAAATGATGCTTTTTCTTGATAGAAACGCCTAAAAAACCAGACAGAGTCTGGCTTTGCATTGTTTATATCTGAGAAGTATTTTAGAATAATTAAAGAATCTTATCCGCCCGATCCACCATAAAGAGTGAGATAGTCATGATGATATCGATGGCTAGAAGAGCAAGGACAGCTGGAATCCAAGATTGGAAAAGTTCAAAACTATAACCAAACAAGGTAGGACCAAAGGCCGCCAAGATGTACCCCCCTGTTTGCGCCAGTCCTGATAGCTGAGCTGTCTTTTCAGGAGAACTGGTTTTAAGAGAGAAGCAAACCATGAGGTAGGGAAAGAGGGCACTGCAGGCTGTTCCAATCAAGAGATGGGCGACTAACCAGTAGAGGAAATTATTGGTTGGATACAAGAGCATGGCAATTCCTGTCATCCCAGCGATAGAGATAATTGCCAGCATGATTCGACGGTGGCCGTCTGACAGATGAGTTGTCAGACTTGGAACAGTCATTGAAAAAGGAATGCTGATCAGCGAGAAGATAGAAGCTAGAAGAGCCGCATCACTATTAGAAAGACCAGCACTAATAGCAATCGTTGGCAGCCAGGTCATGCTCGTATAAAAGAGCAAGGACTGAAGTCCGCCAAAGATAATGATAGCCCAGACAGATTTGCTTTTTAGAATATTTTCTTTCGATTTCTTTTCTTGCTGCCCTTCTAGATAGTGGTTGTGGCGATGATTTGGCAACCAGACTAGCAGAGTGACCAGACAGAGAAAGCTGAGAACGAGGATGAGGCCCTTCCAAGAACTAGCTTGGGTGATAGGGACCGAAAGATAAGAAGCGATGGCTGTCGAAATTCCCATGGCAGTGACGTAGAGAGTTGTTAGGAAACTAATCTTTTGAGGCTGATTTGCCTGGATCATACTTGGGAGGAGTACATTGAAGATGGCGATGCTCGCACCGATAATCAGAGTCCCTAGATAGAGAAGGGGAAGATTGAAAATCCGAATGACAGAGCCAACAGTTAAGAGGAGGAGACAGTAAGTAAAGAGATGTTCCAACCCGATTTTTTGCGCCAAGCGACTCGTAAAAGCAGAGAGAAGGGCGAACATCAAGAGAGGGAGACTGGTTAAAATCCCAAGAGAACTGACCTCGACTCCTAGCCCCTGAGCAATGTCTCCTAAAATGGTTGGAAGAGCAGTGAAAGGAGAGCGTAAAACAGTCCCGATTAAGACAATTCCTAGGATAAAAGAGAGTGATTGTTTTTTCATAAAAACCTCGAATAGATGATTTTATTAACAGCTTATTTTAAGTTTTTTCCCTTATAATGTCAAGTAATGACAGCTAAGAAAGTTCGATTGATTTAAGCGAGAATAGAGTGAAAGGAGATATATTTCTTTACTAGAATTTTCCTTGATTTGATATAAAAATAGGAAAGTGAGAAAATTTGTGATAAAATAGTGGAAGGAAATCTATATATTGGAGAAAAACGGTGCCTGAAAAGCAAAAAATCAGCGTCTTGATGTCGGTCTATGTAAAGGAAAACCCGACGTTTTTGAGAGATGCTATCAAAAGTGTTCAAAATCAAACCTTGAAACCGAGTGAACTTGTTCTTGTTGAGGATGGGCCCCTCACGCCTGAGCTCTATCAGGTGCTAGATGAAGTGGAAGCTCAGTCAGACATTCCAGTGAAACGGTGCCCCTTAGAGCAAAATCAAGGTTTAGGCTTGGCTCTTCGTTACGGTGTTTTGCAGTGCCAGTATGACATTATTGCCCGGATGGATACGGATGATTTAGCCGTTCCGGACCGTTTTGAGAAACAGCTTCAACTAATGGAGAAAGAAAATCTCGATCTCTTAGGTGGGCAGATTGCAGAGTTTATTGACAATCCAGATGAGATTGTGTCTTATCGTCGTGTTCCAACTCAGCACGCAGACATTGTGGCTTATCAGAGAATGAGAAGCGCCTTTAACCATATGACAGTCATGTTCAAAAAGGACATGGTCCTCAAAGCGGGCAACTACGAAGACGGGCTTTACATGGAGGATGATCTCCTCTGGCTCAATATGATTACGGCAGGTGCCAAGACTGGCAACCTAGATCAAATCTTGTGTAAGGTTCGTGTAGGTGCAGGAATGTTTGAGCGTCGAGGTGGCTTGCGTTACCTTAAATTCTACCGTCAAGCTCGCCAACGGATGCTTGAGCGAGGGCAAATTTCTTACATGGAATATGCTAAAAGTATGTTCATTCAGGCAATTGTTGCACTTTGTCCAGGCTTTGTACGTCAGTTTATCTTTGTCAAACTTTTAAGAAAGAGCAAGTAAGACCTGATAGATTGAACGATTCGGGTTATCATAACAATAGTATCATCTGATTCTTTTAAGGGGGAGTAAATTCCTATGAATAAAAAACTAACAGATTACGTGATTGATCTGGTTGAAATTTTAAATAAACAGCAAAAACAAGTATTTTGGGGGATATTTGATATTCTGAGTATGGTGGTTTCCATCATCGTGTCTTATATCTTGTTTTACGGCCTAATAAATCCTGCGCCTGTGGACTATGTAATCTACACTCTTTTAGCCTTCCTTCTCTATCAAATCATAATTGCATTTTGGGGGCTGAATGCTAGTATTAGTCGCTACAGTAAGATTACGGATTTTATGAAAATCTTTTTTGGAGTGACACTCAGTAGTGTTCTTTCTTATGGAATCTGCTATGCCTTTCTTCCATTATTTTCAATCCGTTTCATCGTGCTCTTCATTTTGTTGAGTACCTTCCTCATCTTGCTTCCTCGCATCACCTGGCAGTTGATTTATTCCAAACGTAAAAAGGGTAGTGGAGATGGAGAGCATCGTCGTACCTTCTTGATTGGTGCGGGAGATGGTGGTGCCCTCTTTATGAATAGCTACCAACATCCAACCAGTGAGCTTGAGATAGTGGGGATTTTGGACAACGATGAAAAGAAAAAGGGGCAAAAACTAGGTGGAATCCCAGTTCTAGGTTCTTATGACAATCTACCTGAATTAGCCAAACGTCACCAAATCGAGCGTGTTATCGTAGCGATCCCTTCGCTTGACCCTTCAGAGTACGAACGCATCTTACAGATGTGTAATAAACTAGGTGTCAAATGTTACAAGATGCCTAAAGTTGAGACAGTTGTTCAAGGTTTACATCAGTCAGGTAGTGGTTTCCAAAAAATTGATATCACAGACCTTTTGGGTCGTCAGGAAATTCGTCTCGACGAATCGCGCCTGGGTGCAGAAATTACAGGCAAGACCATCTTGGTGACAGGAGCCGGTGGTTCGATTGGTTCGGAGATTTGTCGCCAGATTAGCCGCTTCAATCCAGAGCGTATCGTCTTGCTTGGACATGGTGAAAATTCAATCTACCTTATTTATCATGAGTTGATTCGTAAATTCCAAGGGATTGATTATGTTCCTGTCATTGCAGATATTCAGGATTATGATCGTCTTTTACAAGTGTTTGAACAGTACAAACCAGCTATCATCTACCATGCTGCAGCCCACAAACATGTTCCAATGATGGAGCGCAATCCAAAAGAAGCCTTCAAGAACAATATCCTCGGGACTTACAATGTTGCCAAGGCTGTTGATGAAGCCAAAGTACCTAAGATGGTCATGATTTCGACAGACAAGGCGGTCAATCCACCGAATGTTATGGGTGCGACTAAGCGCGTGGCAGAGTTGATTGTCACGGGCTTTAACCAACGTAGTAAATCAACCTACTGTGCAGTTCGTTTTGGGAATGTTCTCGGTAGTCGTGGTAGCGTGATTCCTGTCTTTGAACGTCAGATTGCTGAAGGTGGTCCTGTAACGGTGACAGACTTCCGTATGACACGTTACTTCATGACCATTCCAGAGGCTAGCCGTCTGGTCATCCATGCTGGTGCTTATGCTAAGGATGGAGAAGTTTTTATCCTTGATATGGGCAAACCCGTTAAGATCTACGACTTGGCTAAGAAAATGGTCCTTCTAAGCGGGCACACGGAAAGTGAAATTCCAATCGTTGAAGTCGGTATTCGCCCAGGCGAAAAACTTTACGAAGAACTCTTGGTTTCGACCGAATTGGTTGATAACCAAGTCATGGATAAGATTTTCGTTGGTAAGGTTAACGTCATGCCTCTAGAAGCCATTGATCAAAAGATTGAAGAGTTCCGTTCACTCAGCGGAGATGAGCTCAAAGAAGCGATTATTTCCTTTGCAAATGAGACAACCCACGTTGAGTAAGAGTGTCCAACCAATTAATTATAAATAGAAAGCCAAGGTTCTGTTTGTACAGGACCTTGGCCTTTTTACTCTGTAATTTCAAATCGTTGTATTATTTATAGTTGCTTAATGATGTCGTCAATGGTACGGGCAATCCAGTCAGGTTGATAGCTGAGTAAATCAGCCTCTTCTCCAAATCCCCAAGTAACAGCGAACTTTTTAATGCTAGTTTCTTGGGCTCCAATCATATCAAACTTGGTGTCTCCGATGATAAGGACTTGGTCTGCAGGAAGTTGATGCGTTTGCAAGGCGTAACGGATGACATCCGCCTTGTGTGGCGTTTCAGGACTAGAGCCGTAAATGCCATCAAAGAAATGATGGATTCCCAGATTTTTAGTCATATCATGAGCAGTAGGAGTATTCTTTGTTGTAGTGATGTAGAGAGGGTAGTTTTGTGAAAGTGCTTGAAGCAATTCCGTCATTCGGGGGAAGAGCTGCGCTTCGTGGATTCCTTTTTTCTTGTAGTAAGAACGGTATATCTGCACAGCTTCTGAGATTTGCTCCTTGGGAAGACACGTTGCAAAACTACTTTCAAGTGGCGGTCCCATGAAACCACGAATGGTTTTGGCATCAGGAGTCGGAACTCCTAGCTCTTTAAAGGTATGGGTAAAGGCATTGTGGATCCCTAGGGAACTGTCAACCAGAGTTCCGTCTAGATCAAAAAAGATTGCTGAGATAGAGGGCATAGTTTCTCCTAATAGATAAGCTTATTCTCCGAAGATTTCTTTTTGTAGGCGGCGACCAGTAGGAGTGGCAGCGAGTCCACCCTCAGCCGTTTCACGAAAGGCAGTTGGAAGGCTCGATCCGACCTGGTACATGGCATCGATGACTTCGTCAACAGGGATCTTAGATTCGATACCTGCTAAGGCCATATCTGCCGCTATAAAGGCAAAGCTGGCTCCCATGGCATTTCGTTTGACACAGGGAACCTCAACCAGACCAGCGACAGGATCGCAGATGAGACCCAGCATATTTTTAATGACAAAGGCGATGGCTTGGCTAGCCTGATAGGGGGTTCCACCTGCAGCCAAGGTCAAGGCTGCGGCACTCATGGCAGAGGCAGAGCCGACTTCGGCCTGGCAGCCACCTTCAGCACCTGAGATAGAAGCGTTGTTTGCGATAACCAAGCCAAAGGCGCCTGCAGCAAAGAGGAAATTTAGCTGTTCTTCGTGGCTAAGGTCTAGTTTTTGGATAGCAGCAGTGAGAACGGCTGGCAAACAACCAGCACTTCCTGCGGTTGGGGTGGCACAGACCAAACCCATTTTAGCGTTGTGTTCGTTGACCGCGATGGCATTACGGGCTGCTGATAGGATGGTAAAGTCAGACAAGGCCTTGCCACTTTTGAGATGGCGGTCTAGTTTGGCCGCGTCTCCGCCTGTTAGGCCACTGCGGGATTTATTTTCACTGAGACCGAGCTCAACAGAGGCTTTCATGACTTCTAGATTGCGTTCCATGAGGAGGAGAACTTCTGGCCGTTCTCGACCGGTTAATTGATATTCGGTCGCAATCATGAGTTCTGCGACATTTCCTTGGAAGTCTAGATCCGCCTGCTCGACCAATTCTTTGATAGAATAAAACATGTTTCCTCCTACTTAAAGAAATTGACATTGTGGAGATGAGGGATTTTTCGGATTTCTTCAATCGCCTCTTCGCAATTTCGACTATCGACTTCGATAATCATGATGGCTTTTTCTCCAGCTTTTTCTCGAGTCACATTCATCTGAGCGATGTTGATATCGAAACGAGAGAGGGCTTCAGTAACATGGGCAATCATACCTGGAACATCCTGATGCACGATGATGATGGTCGGTGTGTTCATGTTGAGAGAGACAGCAAAGCCGTTAAGTTCCGTAACTTGGATATTTCCTCCACCGATAGAAATACCTGTCACGCTAATGGACTTATGGTCATTCTTTACAGTGATTTTGGTGGTGTTTGGGTGAGGAGCGTTGCTGTCTTTCTGAATGGTCCAGACAATCTTGATACCACGTTTATGGGCAATTTCTAGGCTATTTGGAATGTCAGGATCATCCGTATCCATACCTAAAATACCAGCGACGAGAGCGAGATCCGTTCCATGACCACGGTAGGTCTTGGCAAATGAGTTAAATAATTGGAATTCTACCTCTGTTGGCGTATCGTCAAAGATGGAAGAGACGATTTTTCCGATACGAACGGCACCAGCTGTATGGCTACTTGATGGGCCAATCATGACAGGCCCGATAATATCAAAGACAGATTGAAAACGAAGTGATTGCATCTGTTTCCCCTTACAAAGATTCTTATAACTATTATATCAAAGAATGGACCTCTGCGCTTGTTTCCCTTATCAAAAGCTCAAAATGATTAAAGATGGTATAAAATAAGGTCTTTTGTGACAAAAACCTCCCTAAAACGGTAAATATAAAACATTTTTGTAATATTTCTACATATAACCGTTAAACAACGGTAACATTTAAAAGGTATCATAGATATATTCAATAGAAGGAGAATTTTTAGATATGTCATTAACAACTAAAAAAATCAAAACAACTATCGCAGGAGTAGCAGCTTTGCTTGCTTTCTTTGCCCCAGCTCTTGCCTCTGCACAAGAAACTGTAACTTACACTGTTAAATCAGGTGATACTCTTTCAGAAATCGCTGAGAAGTACAACACGACTGCTGAAAAATTGGCAGCAAAAAACAATATCAAAGATATCCACCTTATCTATGTTGACCAAGTTTTGGTCATCGAAGGTACAGCTTCTACTGTAGATCCAGCTGCGACAACGGAAGAAACAACTCCAGTAGCTACAGAAACAGTTGAAGAAGCTTCAGTTGCAACTACAACTTATGAAGCACCAGCGGCAGAAAGCAACACTGTAGCAACATCTACTGTAAGTGGTTCTGAAGCAGAAGCCAAAGAATGGATCGCTCAAAAAGAATCAGGCGGTAGCTACACTGCTACAAACGGACGATACATCGGACGTTACCAATTGACAGATTCATACTTGAACGGTGACTACTCAGCTGAAAACCAAGAACGTGTAGCAGATGCCTACGTTGCAGGACGTTACGGTTCATGGACAGCAGCCAAGAACTTCTGGGTTAACAACGGTTGGTATTAAGAACTAACAGAACAAGATGCAAAAGTCGAGGAAATCCCTCGACTTTTTATATTTCCTTCGGTTGATAATAGGTCTCTACTTCTTTTTGGAGATGAGACAGAATTACAGTTTCATCGGTTAGCTCCAGAAGGGAGAACCCTTTTTGGATAAGTTTAGAATCATCCGTACAAATCCCAATACGGACATAGCAGATAGCAAGCCTATCGTAGCTTTTCTTGTTCTTGGCATCCTCCAATAAAGTGTAGCAGATTTGTTGACACATATTTCTATCTTGATTGTACAAGTATATGGTAGATAGATTGAGTAGGATTGCCATTCGCAAGTCATGTAAATGTTGATAGTTTTTATAGACTTCTAAGCGTTGCAAGATTTTTCCGGTGATGAGATGGATATGTTCTATAGGAAAGGTAAAGAGAATGGTATTGAGGATTTTTAAGTCATTCTCGTACCAATTGTCCTGCTTTTCTATCTTCTTCCATAGTTTCTTTACAGTATTGTTAACTTTGATTGGCAGTTTTTTAGTCCCATTTTGACGGATATAGATAACAATTTCTAGCATATCTCGTATCTCTTTGATGGGGAGGTCGTGGTGAGTTTTGAGGTAGTCTTGACATTTTTGAAATAGTTTTTCGAGTTCACTAGTTCCTAGGATTGAGCTCATATTGAGATAGGTTTGCATAATCTCTGTGCGTTCACTTGGGTGGTAGAGATGGCAAATATATTCAAACTCTTCAAAACTCATATTGATTTGCCGGAGAAGAAATTCCATATTTTCATATTTTGGAGTTGTCTTGCCACTTTCTATTTTTGATAGGCTGGTTCTTGAGAGAACATCCCCACACACCTCCTCCTGGGTCAGTCCTTTTGACTCACGGATTTCTTTATAAACATTTCCAAAATCGTAGCGCATGATTTTCTCCTTTTCGTGAAAAAAGTTAACAATAAATTGAAACTGATTAAAAATATTGTATCATAGTAATATAAAAAGTAAAAAAGAAATCTAAAATAAGTTTGTGAAAAAAGTTAACGTAATTTTGAAATGAGCTCAATAAGAGGTATGATGTGGGTAGAAAATAAAGATGGGAGAAAAAGTATGAATAAAAAAGTACTTCGCTTTTTGGTCTTTCTTGCATTCTTGGTTGCCATAGCTTCACAGTTTCCGTGGAATTGGCCAATATAATGCGCTAGTTATTTAATCAAGAGAGGAGGGAGCTTACGACATATAGAGACGTAATGTGCTATCATTAGCCAATTGGTGTTAGATTTGTATAGTGCTAGGAGGTGATATTTTTGAAAAGAAATAAAAATGACTATATAGTTGATTTTATTTTTGGTGTCGTTTTCATGGGATTGTTGTTGACGGGTTGTTATATTTCATTTTTTCAACCAGATATTTATAAGATTCAAATTATATTTTTGATACTGTTAACATTCCCTATTAGTTATGTTGTCATTAAATATTTTATAAGAAAGTAGGTTTGCAAAATGAAAAAATGTTCTCTGTTTCTTTTGACCATAATTTTTCTTAATATATTCTCTCCAACGGCTTTAGCTTTAGAATCTGCTATGAATAGCAAATCTAATTTGACAACGTCTGATTTTCAATCCAATCCGTCGTATGTTCGTGTTGTAGATTCACATAATCTAGCAATCACAAACGAAGATGGAACGGTGTCAAAAGTATATATTGATGACGAACACAATGTTTTTATTGATGGGGTCTTAGAACTAACCTCAGATGAATTTGATAGTATGGTTCAAGTAAGTAAAGATGAAGAGCAGTCAACTGAACAGCCTGTTATGGCGAGATCAGCTACTACTTGGTATTATCTTGATACACATACTTATAATATTGACTTTCAAAATAGAGGTCGTACAGTATTGCTAGGTGTTATTTCTGCTCTAATCCCTTATTTAACCCCTGCGATTGGTATTGGTTCAATATTAGATGCCTTATTAGGACAAGGAGCTCCGGGCATGTATGTAAAACTAAACAGATACTATCGAAAAGGGTATCAATTTTACAAATACTGTTACCATTTTTACTATGATGCAGCAATGAGATATAAGGTCGCTTATAGAGAAGAAATCAAACGAATGTGGTAATATATTACAATTTCTAGTTTTAAGAATAAAGATAATAGTTAAAATATTTTTCAAATCAAGGGAGTCAATATGGGACTCCCTTGTATTCTTCAAAAAATGTTATAATCAATCTTGTTTAAAGAACAGAACTTCGATGTTTACAAATGAATAATTCTATCTTTTTTTTCTGAAAATACTGTATAATATGAAGCAAATATGAAAAAAATGGTGTAGCAACCGTAATGGCATGCGGTTTGCTTGCTACTACAAATGCTTTAGCAGTATGGGTTGATGGTGGTCAATGGAATTATGGAGTAGGTTGGACAGGAACTTTTGGATATTCTGATTATTTACATTCTACTCGATCTCATACAGCAACGGTCCGACATGGTAGTAGAATCTCTAAGGAGCGTGAAGCTCCCTAGGTTTGGGCTCAAGCTTCCCTCACAAAGATTCCGCCAACAGGATTAGAATATTTCTATGGATTTTAAGTGGAATTTTCCCTCTCCTATTAGGAGAGGGAGAACTTTATTGGAGGTATCTTTATGAAAAAAATCAGTAATTTCTGTATGTTACTCCTGCTTTTGTGTACCACTTTTTTTGTTTTTAATATAAACTACACACGAGAAGTGGTGCGGATTCGGGAAATGGGAAAGACTGTAGATTCTTTGGATTTGTATTTGAAAGATATTAATGAACCTGCAGTATCTGTTCTTCGATTTTTTGAGGATGTATCAAAGGAGTACAAAGTCTCCATTATCAAAACAGACAGTGGTGATGAGGTGGTCAAGTCTGGTGTTTTTGATAAAGATACCTTCCCCTACCAAGAGTTTGGGATTTCTTCTCTTGATTTTACCACAGATGGTGAGGGAGTTTACAGTAATAAAGAAATTTCCAATAAACTTGGTACGATTCCGACTTTTCTAAAAGCCAAGCCTATTCAGCTTATGACTTTTCAAACCTATATCAAGGATACATCTCGTAGTTTAAATGGTCGCTATACGATAACTTCTACACAAGAGATGGACAAGGATAGGATTGTACAGAAATGGAGCGATTTTTTCAAGATAGACCAGGCTACCTTGCTAGAGCCGACCTATAAAAGTGCAGTGGAAGTCATAAATCGAGATTTGCTCTTATCTGCCATTGTTTTTGTCTTGGCTATTTTGCTTCTTGTCTTAGTAACAGTGTATCAGCCGATGATGGAGATGAAAAGAGTTGGGGTACAAAAATTACTTGGTTTTCAAGATAGGGCTGTTTTAGCTGATGTTGTAAAAGGCAACCTTTACCTCCTCCTAGGTGGAGCGCTTGTGATCAATCTAGGAGTGTTTTTCTTGCTTGATTACAAGCCAAAAGATTTGTTCCCTATGTTATGGTTGTCGCATTTTTTGCTTTTGCAACTTTATCTCTTTATCAGTTGGTTGACTTACCTCTTAATCCAAAAAATGACAATCAGCTCTCTGCTGAAAAGTTTTTCATCTTTCAAATTTGGTCTACTCTTTAATTATTTGATGAAAATTGGAACTACTATTTTACTGACAGTCTTGCTAGTTGGGGTAGGAAAAAGTTTGGAGCAAGAAAACAAAGAGTTGGATTACCAGAAACAGTGGATCAGTCAAGGAAATTATCTGACCTTGGAAACTTTCCAACTCAATGATAACCTGTGGCAAGAGCAGTTGGCAGGCTCAGGGCAGGCAGTAGATTATTTCTATCGATTTTATCAGGATTTGGTAGAAAAAACGCAGGCGGGCTATGTGCAAACTAGCAACCTGCCTATAAAAAATTTTGCCACTGCAGAACAAGTGCAGCGGTATCAACTGGCTGATATGCTAACTGTTTACTATGCCAATCGTCATTTTTTAGAAAGTCAGGGATTCAAGTTACCAGATACCGGCGCAAAAAAAGTTATTTTGATGCCAGCAAGTACGAAAGGTGAAGAAGATAAAAATCAGCTCTTGGGGAAATTAATTGCCTATCTTTCGATGAAGTATGAAGAGCAGCAAAAACGAACGATAGAGGAGATGGATGTCGAGATTGCCTATTATGAAGGAGATTGGTCGTTCTTTCCATATAGTGATAAGCGAAAGGAAAATCTCTACAATCCAATTATTAGCTTGGTCAATGATTCTGATATGATGTGGGATGAAAAAGCTCGCCTGTCAACAACAGGTTTAAATAACCCGATTAAAATCGAAAATACGGCTCAACACCAAAAAGAGGTGACAGCGTTAGTTGAGAAATTATCAGATGGGAATTATTTAAAATTTTCATCTATTCAAGCCATTCAACAAGAGAAAGTAGATTCTTATCGAGATGCTGTTCGGAATTTCAACATACTCTTTGCTTTGGTTGGTCTTCTTAGTATGATGATTTCCTACTTCTTACTAGTGACAACTTTCTTGTTGAAGCGAACAGATATTATTACCAAGAAGTTTATGGGTTGGAAATTGATAGATCGGTATCGTTCCTTGCTGGGTCTTCTATTAGCCGTTTATAGTCTTCCTTTTATGGTTTTGCTATTCTTTACACAGGCACTTTTCCCGCTCCTACTTTTTGCAGGATTTACAGGCTTAGATATCCTATTTGTGCTTTTCTTGGGCTCTAAGATGGAACAAAGAAATGTAGTGCAGTTATTGAAAGGGGATCACTTATGATAAAGTTGGAAAATGTTACGAAAACCATTGGGAAAAAAGTTATTTTGGAGAACTTATCTCTAAAGATTAACCAAGGAGATTTAGTTGCCATTGTTGGGAAAAGTGGCAGTGGCAAGTCAACCTTGTTAAATCTCTTGGGTTTGATAGATGGCGATTACAGTGGACATTATGAAATTTTCGGTCAGCAAAATGTACCTGTCAATTCTGTTAAGTCGCAAGCGATTATCCGCGAACATATCTCCTATCTGTTTCAAAACTTTGCTCTGATTGATAATGAAACGGTAGAGTATAATCTCATGCTCGCTCTAAAGTATGTAAAATTACCCAAGAAGGACAAAGTCAAAAAGATAGAAGAAATTTTAGAGAGAGTGGGGTTGCCATCAATTCTACATCAAAAGGTTTCAGAGTTATCTGGAGGGGAACAGCAGCGAATCGCAGTTGCTAGAGCCATTTTAAAACCCAGCCAGCTCCTTTTAGCAGATGAACCAACCGGTTCCCTAGATCCTGAAAATCGAGATTTGGTTTTGAACTTTCTCTTAGATATGAACAAGGAAGGTAAAACGGTCATTATCGTTACCCACGATGCCTATGTGGCTCAACAGTGTCATCGAGTCATTGAATTGTGAAAGAGAATGTGGAGAGTTCGTTGATCTCTTCATCTTACTTGTAATTGGACAATTGTATTTTTAAAAAAATTAAATAGTATAAATAAGCTTACTATGTGTAAAAATATATCATATAATAAGCTTTTTCTTGATTTGAATGAAATAAAATACAGTTTTTCCTTGACAAACGAGGGTGAGAGGAGTATTATTTATACAATAATAAAGTATAAAAATAAAAGGAGGCTTTTCTATGAATAAAGTGAAGAAGGTGTTGATGACGATGTTTGGTTTGCTTATGCTTCCCTTATTATTTGCTTGTAGTAACAGTCAATCCCAAGGTGTTGAAGCCATTAAGGCTAAAGGAAAATTGGTGGTGGCCCTAAATCCAGAGTTTGCTCCATTTGAATACCAGAAATTGGTTGATGGGAAAAATCAGATTGTAGGTTCAGATGTTGAGCTAGCCAAAGCCATCGCAAAGGAACTAGGTGTAGAAGTGGAGTTCTCTCCAATGAGTTTTGACAATGTACTAGCTAGTCTTGATTCAGGTAAGGCCGATCTTGCCATATCAGGTGTTTCTAAAACGGAGGAGAGAAGTCAAGTTTACGATTTTTCAATTCCCTACTACACTTCGAAAAATAAGGTTATCGTAAGAAAATCTGAATTAACGAATTACCAATCAGTTAAGGATTTGGCTCAGAAAAAGGTTGGAGCGCAGAAAGGTTCTATCCAGGAAACTCTGGCCAAAGAAACCTTGCAGAATGCTTCTCTCGTTTCACTTCCTAAAAATGGAAATTTGATAACAGATTTGAAATCAGGGCAACTAGATGCGGTTATCTTTGAGGAACCAGTGGCGAAAGGATTTGTAGAGAATAATTCAGACCTAGCCATCGCTGAGTTTGATTTTGACAATGACAAAGAAGATTCCTACGCTGTTGCGATGAAAAAAGACAGTAAAGAATTAAAAGAGGCGGTTGACAAAACCATCCAGAAGTTGAAGGATTCTGGGGAATTGGACAAATTGATTGATGATGCTTTTAAAGCCTCTATCGAAAAATAGAAAGAAGGAAGAGAAATGAGTAAGGAAAAAGTTATTTTAGCCTATTCAGGTGGATTGGATACATCAGTTGCTATTACATGGTTAAAAAAAGACTATGATGTGATCGCTGTTTGTATGGATGTGGGCGAAGGAAAAGATTTGGAGTTCATCCATGATAAAGCTCTCAAGGTTGGGGCTGTAGAGTCTTATGTCATTGATGTTAAGGAAGAATTTGCTAACGACTATGTTTTAGTGGCCCTTCAGGCTCATGCTTACTATGAACAAAAGTATCCCTTGGTATCTGCTCTGAGTCGCCCTCTTATTTCAAAAAAACTCGTTGAAATAGCTCATCAGACGGGGGCAACCACAATTGCCCATGGTTGTACAGGTAAGGGGAACGACCAAGTTCGGTTTGAAGTCTCTATTGCAGCTTTGGATCCCAATTTAAAGGTAGTTGCACCTGTTCGTGAGTGGAAATGGTCTCGTGAAGAAGAAATCCAATATGCAAAAGAAAACGGCGTTCCAGTTCCAGCTGACCTTGACAATCCTTACTCTGTCGATCAAAACCTTTGGGGACGTGCAAATGAATGTGGTGTCTTAGAAAATCCTTGGAACCAAGCGCCAGAAGAAGCATTTGGAATCACATCTTCACCAGAAGAGGCGCCAGACAGTCCAGAATTTATTGATATTGAGTTTAGCTGTGGGGTGCCCATCTCCCTCAATGGAGAGAAGATGAAAGTGGCGGCTTTGATTCAAAAGCTAAATGAAATTGCGGGCAAACACGGTGTTGGTCGTATTGACCATGTGGAAAATCGCCTAGTCGGTATTAAGTCAAGAGAGATTTATGAGTGCCCAGGTGCTGTGACTTTATTGGCAGCTCATAAGGAGATTGAGGACTTGACTCTTGTGAGAGAAGTGGCTCATTTCAAACCCATTATCGAAAATGAGTTGTCCAATCTCATCTATAATGCCTTGTGGTTTAGCCCAGCAACTCAGGCTTTGATTGCCTATATCAAGGAGACACAGAAAGTTGTCAATGGAACTGCAAAAGTTAAACTCTATAAGGGGAACGCCCAGGTAGTGGCTCGGAAATCTCCAAATTCTCTTTACGATGAAAATTTGGCGACTTATACTAGTGCAGATACCTTTGATCAAGATGCGGCTGTTGGTTTTATCAAACTTTGGGGGCTTCCGACTAAGGTTTATTCAGAAGTTCAGAAAAATGTTGAGTAGTGACGCGATAGAAAGGGACGACAGGATATGCCGAAAAATACAAAATTATGGGGTGGTCGATTTGAAGGCACTGTGGAAGAGTGGGTAGAACAGTTCGGTGCGAGTATTTCCTTTGACCACCAGCTGGCAAAATTTGATTTGATGGGCTCCTTAGCTCATGTTCAAATGCTAGGGCAGACTGGTATTTTAAGCTTGGAAGAGGCAGAGCAGATCCAAGATGGTCTGAAAGCTTTGTTGCGAGATTTAGAGGCAGGAGAGCTTCATTTTGATATTGCAAATGAAGATATTCATATGAATATGGAAGTGTTGCTGACAGAGAAAATCGGTCCTCTGGCTGGGAAACTACACACAGCTCGTTCTCGGAATGACCAAGTCGCAACGGATATGCACTTATATCTAAAGGAGCAACTTGCCCATGTCTTGGATAAGTTGGCGAATCTGAACAGTGTTTTGCTGGGTTTGGCTGAAAAACATGTGGAAACCATCATGCCAGGCTATACCCATTTACAGCACGCCCAACCGATTAGTTTTGCCCACCATCTCATGGCTTATTACAATATGTTCCAAAGGGATAGCGAACGCTTTGCATTTAACCTAAAACATACGGACCTATCTCCCCTGGGTGCGGCTGCCTTGGCGGGGACAACTTTTCCAATCGATCGTCAATTATCGAGTGATTTATTGGGCTTCCAACAACCCTATACCAATTCCTTGGACGCAGTGAGTGACCGTGATTTTATCTTGGAATTTCTATCAAATGCCAGCATTTTGATGATGCATATGAGTCGTTTTTGTGAAGAAATCATCAATTGGTGCAGTTTTGAGTATCAGTACATTAGCTTGTCTGATAGCTTTTCAACAGGTTCATCTATCATGCCCCAGAAGAAAAATCCTGACATGGCCGAATTGATTCGAGGGAAGACAGGACGGGTTTACGGGCACTTGCTTGGACTATTGACCGTCATGAAATCTTTGCCTCTGGCTTACAATAAGGATTTGCAAGAGGACAAGGAAGGCATGTTTGATACAGTAGAAACGATTTTGAATTCTCTGGATGTGTTGGCAGGTATGCTATCAAGCATGCAGGTTAATAAGGCCAAAATGCAGCAATCTACAGAGAATGATTTTTCGAATGCGACCGAACTGGCAGATTATTTGGCGGAAAAAGGCCTCCCCTTTAGAGAAGCGCATGAAATAGTAGGGAAATTGGTTCTAGACTCTATCAAGCATGGTAAAAATATCCAAGATTGGGATTTGAAGGAGTTGCAAGTCTACCATCCCCTGATTGAAGAGGATATTTATATCTACTTGCGTCCAGAAACCGCTGTTCAGAGGAGAAATTCCTTAGGAGGAACCGGCTTTGAGCAAGTGAAACACCAGATAGAACAAGCGAAGAAAGAACTTAAAGGGGAAAATTGATTCATTTGCAAAGTAAGAAAGAGAGGCTGAGATGATTTATCAGCCTCTTTCTTGTCTTCTCCAACCAAGCGTGTTATAATGAATACTGCTCAAGCGACCTTCAATCGTTGAAGCACACACGACCTTCAATCGTGAACTAGTCATTTCGTTTATCTTTTATTACGTCGTTAACTCGTCTTGCCTAACTCAAGTTATGCCTGCGACTCGTTGCCTAGTCCTAAAAGCAAACGAAAAGACTATACTTAAAGAAATTCTATTGAAAGTCATAGTAAATAGAATTTTGAAGGGTATGAATAAACGAATAGATGGGAGACTTACCATGAGTGATAACTCTAAAACACGTGTTGTTGTGGGGATGAGTGGTGGTGTTGATTCGTCGGTGACGGCTCTCTTGCTCAAGGAGCAGGGCTACGATGTGATCGGCATCTTCATGAAGAACTGGGATGACACAGATGAAAACGGCGTCTGTACGGCGACCGAAGATTACAAGGATGTGGCTGCGGTGGCAGACCAGATTGGCATTCCTTACTACTCTGTCAATTTTGAAAAAGAGTACTGGGATCGCGTCTTTGAGTATTTCCTAGCGGAATACCGTGCAGGGCGCACGCCAAATCCAGATGTTATGTGCAACAAGGAAATCAAGTTCAAGGCCTTTCTGGACTATGCTATGACCTTGGGGGCAGACTATGTAGCGACTGGGCACTATGCCCGTGTGGCGCGTGATGAGGATGGCACTGTTCACATGCTTCGTGGCGTGGACAATGGCAAGGATCAGACCTATTTCCTCAGCCAACTTTCGCAAGAACAACTCCAAAAAACCATGTTCCCCTTGGGACATTTGGAAAAGCCTGAAGTTCGCAGACTAGCTGAAGAAGCAGGACTTGCGACTGCCAAGAAGAAAGATTCGACAGGGATTTGTTTTATCGGAGAAAAGAACTTTAAAAACTTCCTCAGCAACTACCTACCAGCTCGGCCTGGTCGCATGATGACTGTGGATGGTCGCGATATGGGCGAGCATGCAGGCCTTATGTACTATACGATTGGTCAGCGTGGCGGACTCGGTATCGGTGGGCAACACGGCGGTGACAATGCCCCTTGGTTCGTTGTCGGAAAAGACCTGAGCAAGAATATCCTTTATGTCGGCCAAGGCTTCTATCATGATTCGCTCATGTCAACAAGCTTAGAAGCAAGTCAAGTTCACTTTACTCGTGACATGCCAGAGGAATTTACGCTAGAATGTACGGCTAAATTCCGCTATCGTCAGCCTGATTCAAAGGTGACAGTACATGTCAAAGGAGACAAGGCAGAAGTTATCTTTGCGGAACCGCAACGCGCCATCACACCAGGACAGGCAGTTGTCTTTTACGATGGCGAAGAGTGTCTCGGTGGTGGCTTGATTGACAATGCCTACCGCAATGGACAAGTTTGTCAGTACATTTAGATTGACAAATTCTCTCAATTTGCTACAATAATAAAAGCAATAGAAATGATGGTCAAAGCTCATGGATGTTGCAGGCTTTTTTGTCCTGCACTTCTTACGAGTTTTGACTGTTTTTGTGTCGTTTAAGGGAAAGGATAAAAATGACTCAACAAGACTTTCGGACAAAAGTGGGAAATACTGTTTTTGGTGTTCGGGCGACAGCCTTGATTCTTCAAAATCGCAAGCTCCTAGTTACCAAAGACAAGAGCAAGTATTACACTATTGGCGGTGCGATTCAAGTCAATGAAAGCACAGAAGACGCGGTAGTCCGTGAAGTGAAGGAAGAACTGGGTGTCAGAGCTCAAGCTGGGCAGCTAGCTTTTGTGGTTGAAAATCGTTTTGAACAGGACGGTGTTTCCTATCACAACATTGAGTTTCATTATCTGGTGAACTTGCTTGAGGATGCTCCATTGACCATGCAGGAAGACGAAAAAACGCAGCCTTGTGAGTGGATTGACTTGGATCAGCTCCAGAATATCCAGCTAGTTCCAGCCTTTTTAAAAACGGCTCTACCAACTTGGACCGGCCAACTAAGACACATTCATCTTGAGGAATAGGAGAGAAAATGACTTATAATTTTACGGAAGAATACGATATTATTGTAATCGGTGCGGGACACGCTGGGGTTGAGGCTTCCTTAGCTGCCAGCCGTATGGGCTGTAAGGTCTTGCTTGCGACCATCAACCTTGAAATGCTGGCTTTCATGCCTTGTAACCCTTCTATCGGTGGTTCTGCCAAGGGGATTGTCGTGCGTGAAGTGGATGCCCTCGGTGGGGAAATGGCCAAGAATATTGACAAGACTTACATACAGATGAAGATGCTCAACACAGGGAAAGGACCTGCTGTCCGTGCCCTTCGTGCGCAGGCTGACAAGGAGCTTTACTCTAAGGAGATGCGCAAGACAGTTGAAAATCAAGAGAATCTGACCCTTCGTCAAACCATGATTGATGAGATTTTGGTGGAAGATGGCAAGGTTGTCGGTGTTCGTACAGCGACCCATCAAGAGTATGCTGCTAGGGCTGTTATCGTGACGACAGGGACAGCCCTCCGTGGGGAAATCATCATCGGAGACCTCAAGTACTCATCAGGACCTAACCACAGTCTAGCTTCGATTAACCTTGCTGACAACCTCAAGGAGTTGGGCCTCGAAATCGGTCGTTTCAAGACAGGAACCCCTCCACGTGTTAAGGCTTCTTCTATCAATTACGATGTGACTGAGATTCAGCCAGGGGACGAAGCGCCAAATCACTTCTCCTACACTTCACGTGATGAGGACTATGTCAAGGACCAGGTGCCATGCTGGTTGACTTATACCAACGGTACCAGTCATGAGATTATCCAAAACAACCTCCACCGTGCGCCTATGTTTACAGGTGTAGTTAAGGGTGTGGGACCTCGTTACTGTCCGTCGATTGAGGACAAGATTGTGCGCTTTGCGGACAAGGAACGCCACCAGCTATTTCTAGAACCCGAAGGGCGTGACACTGAGGAAGTATACGTTCAAGGTTTATCAACCAGTCTGCCTGAGGATGTTCAACGTGACTTGGTACATTCCATCAAAGGGTTGGAAAATGCTGAGATGATGCGAACTGGTTATGCCATTGAGTACGACATGGTCTTGCCTCACCAGTTGCGTGCGACTCTGGAAACCAAGAAAATTTCAGGCCTCTTCACAGCTGGTCAGACAAATGGAACGTCAGGTTACGAAGAAGCTGCTGGTCAAGGGATTATCGCGGGTATCAATGCGGCTCTGAAAATCCAAGGCAAGCCTGAGTTGATTTTGAAGCGCAGTGACGGTTATATCGGGGTGATGATTGACGACTTGGTGACCAAGGGAACCATTGAACCCTATCGTCTCTTGACCAGTCGTGCTGAATACCGTCTCATCCTCCGTCATGACAATGCGGATATGCGTTTGACAGAGATGGGGCGTGAGATTGGCCTTGTGGATGATGAACGCTGGGCTCGTTTTGAAATCAAGAAAAATCAATTTGACAATGAGATGAAACGCCTAGACAGCATCAAACTTAAGCCGGTCAAAGAAACCAATGCCAAGGTTGAGGAGATGGGCTTCAAGCCGTTGACAGATGCAGTGACAGCCAAAGAATTTCTCCGTCGACCAGAAGTTTCTTACCAAGATGTGGTGGCCTTCATCGGGCCAGCTGCTGAGGATTTGGATGACAAGATTATCGAATTGATTGAAACAGAAATCAAGTACGAAGGCTATATTTCTAAAGCCATGGATCAGGTTGCCAAGATGAAACGCATGGAAGAAAAACGCATTCCAGCCAATATTGATTGGGATGATATTGATTCTATCGCGACAGAAGCTCGTCAGAAGTTCAAACTTATCAATCCAGAAACTATCGGCCAAGCCAGCCGTATTTCGGGAGTAAACCCAGCAGATATTTCTATTTTGATGGTGTATCTGGACGGTAAAAATCGTAGTATTTCTAAAAACCAAGAAAAGAAAGCATAGAAAAAACAGCTCCGAAGACGGAGCTGTTTTGTTGACTTGTACTCAATGAAAATCAAAGAGCAAACTAGGAAGTTAGCCGAAGGCTGTACTTGAGTACGGCAAGGCGAAGCTGACGTGGTTTGAATTTGATTTTCGAAGAGTATTATTCTTCATCTGGTGTGAGGATCATCGGGATGATGATCGGTTCACGTTCTGTATTTTCATAAAGGAAAGGACGAATGGCGTTGACAATGGCGCCATTGACAGATTGCACGCTAGCATCTTTGTTCTTCAGTGCGATACGAATTGCATTGAAGAGGATGCGCTGGCTTTGGCGAATCAAGTCACCAGATTCTCTCATGTAGACAAAGCCTCGGCTGAGGATATCTGGGCCAGAAAGAATCATCTGTGACTTGAAGTCAACAGTTGCGACTGCTAGAACGACACCATCTTCAGATAGATCACGACGATCTTTGAGGACAGCAGCGCCGATTTCACCGATACGATTTCCATCAACATAGATGTCTTGGGCATTGAAATGCCCAGCGATACGAGCTGAGTTGGCAGTAAGGGCAAGGACATCACCATTGCTCATGATAAAGATATTGTCCTTCTCGACACCCGTATCCACCGCTAGTCCAGCATGGACTTTTTGCATGCGGTATTCACCGTGGACAGGCATGAAGTATTTTGGCTTAATCAAGCGGAGCATGAGTTTTTGCTCTTGCTGACCACCGTGTCCAGATGTATGGATATTGTTCACTTTACCGTGGATAACTTCGACACCAGCTTCAGAAATGATGTTAATCAGCTTGTTGACGCTAGTGGTATTTCCAGGAATTGGGCTAGAAGAGAAGATAACGGTATCGCCGGGTTGGAGTTGCACCTGACGGTGGGTTCCGTTAGCGATACGAGAGAGGGCTGCCATTGGCTCACCCTGACTACCTGTACAGAGGATGAGAACCTCGCCTGCAGGATAGTCTTTGATTTCATTTGGCTCGATAAAGGTTCCCTTAGGAGCTTTGATGTAGCCAAGCTCTATTCCGTTGACAATGGCCTTTTCCATCGAACGTCCAAAGACCGCGATCTTGCGTCCAGTTTTAACAGCAGCATCCGTTGCTTGCTGGAGACGGAAGATATTTGAGGCAAAGGATGCGAAGATGATGCGTCCTTCAATGCCTTGGATAATCTTCATGATGGACTGACCAACGACTTTTTCAGAGTTGGTAAAGGTTGGCACTTCTGCATTTGTCGAGTCAGATAGGAGACAGAGTACGCCTTCTTCACCAAGGGCAGCCATGCGGTGCAAGTCCGCAGGTTCCCCAACTGGAGTAAAGTCAAACTTAAAGTCACCCGTACAGACGATTTTTCCTTGAGGAGTATGAATGACAATTCCCAAAGGTTCTGGAATAGAGTGAGTCGTTCTAAAGAAAGTTGCCTTGAGATTTTTAAAGGTCAACTCAGTGTTGTGATTGATTTCGTAAAGTTTAGCGTTGCGCAAGAGGCCGTGTTCTTCGAGTTTTCCACGGATCAAAGCCAAGGCAAGTGGTCCAGCATAGATAGGGACATTTGCTTGCTTGAGCAGGAATGGAATCCCACCGATGTGGTCCTCGTGTCCGTGTGTAATCAAAACAGCCTTGACGCGGTCGATATTGTCCACGATGTAAGAGTAGTCAGGGATAACGTAGTCGATACCCAGCAAGTCATCTTCTGGGAATTTAATCCCAGCATCGACGATGATAATCTCGTCTTGGTATTCAATTCCGTATGTGTTTTTCCCGATTTCTCCCAGACCACCGATGGCAAAAACGCCGACTTCTTCAGGTTTAAGAGTATAGGCCATATTAGAACTCCGTGATTTCGAAGACGCCAGTTTCTTTTTCGTAATCAAGCAATTTGTCAGACAAGAGTTCGATATACTCGATGTTGTACTCTGGGCGATTTTCTTCGACAAGTTGGCGAGCAGCGATACGGCCCTCAAGTTCTGAGTTGGCATCGATGTCTAGGTAAAGTGAGCGTGTTGTTTCACGACGTGGGCTACGTTCTTTTGTTTCTTGATAAAAAACTTTGTAAATCATATAGTTCCTTTCTATTTATAGGTCAACTTATTCCAAACTTTTAGCAGAGATTTGCTTGATTTCATTCCATTTTGTGTCTAGATTGACCTTGATTCGTTACAATTATTTCAATTATACCACAAAATGAAAAATTAGTAAAAGACGGAAATGGAGAAAGTCAGGAGGGGAAGAAGGAACAAAAAGACAGGTAGGATTTGGTCGGAGAGCACTTAGGTGTTATAATTAAAGGGGAAATCTAAAGAGATAGTAGATTTAAGGAAGAATACAGTTCTAGTTTCATTAATCGTTGGAGTAGATGGTTGGGGCAGAATGATATCTTTGAAAAAAGAAAAAGCTCTTGAGAAATCTCGAGAGCAATCAAAAAGGCTGAGATAAAACTCGGGGATTTTCCTGGAGCAGTCCAGATGGCAGCACCTCTACCTGAAGCGAATGCATCGCAACCTTTGAATGACTTGTCACCAAATCAAACTCGATCTCAGCTTTTACTTAATTCTATCATCTATGAGGCTAAGAAGTCAATCTATAAGTATAACGATGTAGAAATAGCATGGAGTGGAGTGTTTACTAAAGAGGCAAAGAAAAGCCCTTAATCTAAGAGTAAGCAAAAAGAGAGGACCAATGGCAGTCAGGGGTCTTTACAGCTCAAAGCTGAAGGCAGTCCCACACCCGTACCAGAAGTTGGTACCTTTGAACGCTCTGTTACCAGTCACCCTACGTTATCCTCTCAATATTTATATTTTACTATAACTTACTGAAGGAATCAACTTTAAAAGCACCAAAAAGCCCTTGACCGAAGTCAAGAGCCATCTAACACTGGGGGCGAATTGTTCAATCGCAATTTCAGTTCTTTAGAAACCAAAGTTTCAGGGATAGCACTGCAACCCGAAGAGTCAACGACTCAACCTGATTTTCCTACCAATGTTGAATTACATTTTAACATTGATAGAACAACATTGTCAACAGTCTATATAAAATGGGAATACCAAAAGGAGGATTAAGAATGTTTAGTTTGTTTGAATTTGCAGTAGGGGTTCGCCTATTGATGTTTGTAGTCTTTGTAGCTTGTGTCTATGGGGGGAATGCCCTGTTTGTGCACCTGGAACACCGCAAAACAAAATTCCTTTGGAAGCTTGCTTTTGTGACGCTTTATTCAATTTTTCTCCTCCTTGTAACCTATGTTGTCTGGCTCGTTTTCTACTTTGGTTTAAATGCCTAAAGTCAATTATTCCTCTAGATATACAGAAAATCCACCTCGTCTTGATAGATGGGATGAATTTCTGTATATTTAGATGAGATCTTTATTGTTACAATGTTGATTTCTCGCATCGAAAATCGAGTTGAAACATATATGCCTGATCCAAATTTTTTACGAAGAACCTTTCAATTTCCTTGTTCACTTTTCTATTCCAAAAGCTACAACTTTTTTTAAATTTTTGTGCAGAATTGTTTTTCTAAGTGACAGGCCCTTTTGTTTCAAAACAAAGAAAATTTCCATGCGCTGGCTTTTGTAGTATAATAGTAAACAGACAAAAAGATAGGAATGTGTTATGAAAGTTTTAGCTTTTGATACGTCCAGCAAGGCTCTTTCTCTAGCCATTTTAGAGGACAAGCAGGTTCTTGCCGAGACGACGATTAATATTAAGAAGAATCACAGTATTACCCTCATGCCTGCCATTGATTTTTTGATGGCCAGTTTGGATTGGACACCTAAGGATTTGGATCGAATCGTGGTCGCTGAAGGGCCAGGTAGCTACACGGGCTTGCGAATTGCGGTAGCAACTGCCAAGACCTTGGCTCATACCCTGAACATTGAGTTGGTTGGTATGTCGAGTCTATTGTCTCTGGTACCACGCCAACAAGAAGGTTTACTTGTTCCCCTGATGGATGCGCGTCGCAACAATGTTTATGCAGGATTTTATGAAAATGCCAAACCTGTCATGCCAGAAGCACACCTGTCCTTTGCGGAAGTGCTAGAAAAAGTCAAGGATGCTGAACACGTGACCTTTGTTGGAGAGGTTGAAGCCTTTGTGGAGCAGATCCAAGAACAGCTACCACAAGCTAGTTCCCAAGAGACCTTGCCAAATGCAGCTAATCTAGCTCTTTGGGCATGGGACAAGAAAGAAGACTCCTTGCACGACTTTGTGCCAAATTATCTCAAGCGTGTCGAAGCCGAGGAAAACTGGCTCAAGAACCATACTGAGTCTGGCGAGTCTTACATTAAACGCCTATGATAGAAATCAAACGAATCCAAAAACAGCCTGAACTAGCTAAAACCATCTACGCTGTCATGGCAGATGTTTACCCAGTCAGCCCTTGGACACTGGAACAAATCCAAGCAGACCTGTCCCAAGACCAGACATGGTATGTTCTGGCTTTGGACGGGGCAGAAGTGATTGGCTTTCTAGCCGTTCAGGAGAATCTCTTTGAGGCAGAAGTCCTGCAAATCGCTGTCAAAAAAGCCTATCAGGGTCAGGGAATTGCGTCAGCCTTGTTTGCTCAATTGCTAGCGGATAAGGAGATTTTCCTCGAAGTCAGAAAGTCAAACCAACGAGCGCAAGCATTTTACAAGAAAGAAAAGATGGCGGTCATCGCTGAGCGAAAGGCCTACTACCATGACCCAGTCGAGGACGCCATCATCATGAAGAGAGAAATAGATGAAGGATAGATATATTTTAGCATTTGAGACATCCTGTGACGAGACCAGTGTCGCTGTCTTAAAAAACGACGACCAGCTCTTGTCCAATGTCATTGCGAGTCAAATTGAGAGTCACAAACGTTTTGGGGGCGTAGTGCCAGAAGTAGCCAGTCGTCACCATGTCGAGGTCATTACAGCCTGCATCGAGGAGGCGCTAGCAGAAGCAGGAATTACCGAAGAGGATGTAACGGCTGTGGCTGTTACCTACGGACCAGGCTTGGTTGGAGCACTGCTAGTTGGTTTGTCAGCTGCTAAGGCCTTTGCTTGGGCTCATGGACTTCCGCTGATCCCCGTGAATCACATGGCGGGTCACCTCATGGCAGCACAGAGCGTCGAGCCTTTGGAGTTTCCCTTGCTAGCCCTCTTGGTTAGTGGTGGGCACACAGAGTTGGTCTATGTTTCTGAGGCTGGGGATTATAAGATTGTTGGGGAAACGCGGGATGATGCAGTTGGTGAGGCCTATGATAAGGTCGGCCGTGTCATGGGCTTGACCTATCCAGCAGGTCGCGAGATTGATGAGCTAGCTCATCAGGGGCAAGATATTTATGATTTCCCTCGTGCCATGATTAAGGAGGACAATCTAGAGTTTTCATTCTCAGGTTTGAAGTCTGCCTTTATCAATCTTCACCACAATGCCGAGCAAAAGGGAGAAAGCTTGTCCAAGGAAGACCTGTCAGCATCTTTCCAAGCAGCAGTCATGGATATTCTTATGGCCAAAACCAAGAAGGCTTTGGAAAAATATCCTGTTAAAACCCTAGTCGTGGCCGGTGGCGTGGCAGCTAATAAAGGGCTCAGAGAACGCCTAGCAGCTGAAATCACAGATGTCAAGGTCATCATCCCACCCCTGCGCCTTTGTGGAGACAATGCCGGTATGATTGCCTATGCCAGTGTCAGTGAGTGGAATAAGAAGAATTTTGCCAGTTTGGATCTAAATGCTAAGCCGAGTCTCGCCTTTGATACCATGGAATAAAGAGTCAGCTTGAAGCTGGCTTTTTAACTCCAGAAAATGTCAGAATATTTTGACAAAACTGTAAAAATGATGATATAATATGTAAAAATTAGGAGGTGGTCAGATGATTGAGAGAATGGAATTGGGAGAATTTTACAAGGAATTACGTTTGGCGAGAAAACTCAAGCAGTCAGATGTAGCTTGTGATGGACTGACAGCATCTCAGTTATCCAAGTTTGAACTAGGGCAGTCCATGTTGTCTGCGGATAAACTGATCCTAGCTATCCAAGGGATAAATGTGACCTTCGACGAGTTTGGACACAAGCTTAATAATTACCAGGAATCCCCACATATGCGAATCGGTCGAAAGATTGTAAATCGTTTTACCCATCAAGATATAGCTGGCTTAGAGAAACTATTAGAGGAAGTCGAGCAAGAACAGATGGCGCAGACCTATCGTCGTTTGAATGCTATTGTGATCAAAGATGCTATCCATTCCTTGGATAAAAACTATCCGCTAGAAGAGGAGGATCGTGAGTTTTTGACTAGCTACCTCTATGCTATCGAGTCTTGGACCTGGTTTGAACTCTATCTTTTTTGCAATACCATGCCTTTCTTAAGTAATCAAGATCTGATTTTTTTATCCACCTCTTTACTTGAAAAATCCAAGGAATTTAAAGAGTTGGTACACAATCAATTGTATATGAAAAGTGGTTATCTTAATATCATCTCAGAGCTCATGGAGCGCAAACTTTTTTCTTATATCCCAATCTTTGAAGCCGAGTTGGAGAGTATGCTCCGACCATACTATGTTTTTGAGAAATTATTGTGGCAGTTTTTAAAGAAGATGAGCATTTTCCTTCAAACTAAGGGGAGCAATCAAAAAGAGATTGAACACTTTATCCAATCTCTGCAAATATTAGAAAATCCACAATTAACAGCTCTTTTTGAACTGCGTTTTCAGCAATACAAAGAACTTATCGATTAATCTACTATCGCGAATGTGAAATTTCCATGAGAAACAATATCAAATATGCGATTTTCTAAAATGTGGTGATTTCCGTGTTATACTATCCTTATTTCATAGTATAGGAGAAAATAGAATGAAAAAGATAATCTCACGCTACTATTTTTTAATAGCTATTCTACTTGTCATTTCTGACCAGTTCTTCATTCGTTTGCTTTTACATAGCGACCTTGCTGCTGGTCTATCTGACTTTGCCTATTATTTGTCAGATATGCTGTTGAATTTTCTTGTGGTTCTGCTTGCTATTATTGTTATGATTCGGTCAGGGAAATGGCAGAAAATCAACAGTCGAAAATTTAGAGGTTCCTATCTTCTCTATTGCTTCCTATCTCTCCTAGCTTTTGTTATTTGGAACTTCGTCACATTTTTTATTTTTCCGCCTACCAAAAATGAAATTGCTTATCAACTGGATGTTCCTACTTTTACGGGAGCAACGGCATTTTTGATGTATTTTTTCTATCCTGTGATTGCAGGTCCTATTTTTGAAGAGATGATTTATCGTGGATTGGTGATGACAGCTCTGGAAAAAGGAAAGAAATGGGGACTGGATGTGCTCGGTTCGGCTGCTTTGTTTGGAATCTTGCACATTAGTAACCACGGTTGGGTTTTGACAGACTTTTTCGTATATATGGGTGGCGGTCTCATATTTGCAGTCTTATTTAGAGTGACAAAGTCCATTTATTGGCCTATTGGACTGCACATAGTCTACAATGGCATTGGTCAAATTTTACCGTTGCTGTAATTTTGGGTGCTCAGCAATATCGGTCTATCCTTGGGGAAAAGTTCCCATTTGAACTCAAAAAGGAGTTGCGATGAAAGTATTTATTCAAAATAGAGATTTTAGGCAACTAACCATCAACCAGTGGATTTCAATGGTTGGGGATACAATTTTTTATCTTGCTTTTTTGAATTATGTGGCAGATGCTTCGTTTGCCCCCTTGGCAATTTTACTCATTACGATTTCAGAGACTGTTCCTCAAGTTCTGCAAATTTTTATGGGAGTTTTGGCTGACTTTCAACACCATCGTGTTCTAAAGTATACGGTTATTAGTTTTGTCAAATTTGTACTTTATTCTATAGTGGCGCTTTCGCTTTCAGGGCAGCCCTTTTCCTTATGGCTTGTATTCTTTATTTGTTTAATGAACCTTTTGTCGGATACATTGAGTTACTTTTCAGGAGCCATGCTTACTCCTATTTTTATAAGAATCATTGGGAAAGAACATCTGACAGAAGCTATTGGCTTTAAACAATCAACAGTTAGTTTAGTTCGGACAATCAGTAATATTCTAGGAGGGGTTTTACTAGGAATTCTTTCCATTCAGTTTATTTCCTTGCTAAACGCTCTGACGTTTCTGATAGCATTTGTAGGTATTCTTCTCATAAAAAATGATCTTTTGAAAGTTGAAAAAACAATTAGCTATCAAGAAGGTCTTTCTATAAAATCGTTTTGCCAGCATTTGTTCCAATCATCAAAATTGATCTGGAATATGGATAGAGTGATCTTCATTTTATTTATCGTCTCTATCAGCCAAGCGGTGATTAATGTTACTGTTCCTATTTCAACTCTTTTTTTAAGAAACCAACCGTTTTTGGATTTACAAACTGGTCAATCACTCGCTTTGTTATCAACACTAGAATTGTTAGCACTTATTGTCGGAAGCCTTGTAAGTGGCTATCTGAAAAATACGATTTCTATAAAAACAGCTCTATACGCTTCGGTCGTCATCCAGTTACTCCTTCTAGTAGGATTTGCCACAGTTCATTTTGGTTTGATTCTGCTTTTCAGCTCCTTGGATGCCTTCATCGCAGGGTTACTCTCTCCTAGATTGCAAGAACTCGTCTTTAAACAAATACCTGAGGAGTCAATGGGAGCGGTTCAATCCTCTATTGGTGCTATTACGGTTGTCTTACCAAGTCTATTCACAATCGTTTTCGTAACGATTGCTACAAGTTTTGGGGTCCTAGCGGTCAGCTTTATTCTATTGCTATTACTCCTAACCGCATTTGTCATGCTCTTGAATATTCGTGAGAGCATTTAGAGGAGAATTTGTATAATAGGTGTTTGAGACTGGATCGCCAGTCTTTTTATGACGGCCAAAATCAGCAGACTTTTTTCTCTTCTTTGAATATGTTATAATAGTCCGTGCTGTGGCTGTGATGATGAACAGCCTCAACTGGAGAAAATATGAGGAGAAGGATGAAAGAAAAAGGATTTTGGGAAGGTGTACATGCGGCCATGCCGACTGCCCTCGGCTATGTTAGTATCGGTCTGGCTTGTGGGATTATCGGTGCGCCCTATGTGACACCTGTTGAGATGGGCTTGATGAGCCTCTTTGTTTATGCCGGGAGCGCCCAGTTTGCCATGTTGGCACTGATTGCGGTACAAGCGCCTGTGGCAGCTATTGCTATGACGGTCTTTTTGATCAACTTGCGACTCTTTTTGCTGAGCTTGCATGCATCGACCTATTTCCGTCATACTAGTCTCTGGCAAAATATCGGCATGTCTAGTCTCCTGACAGATGAGACCTATGGCGTTTTGATGGGAGAATTAGCCCATACAGATAAAGTCCATCCTATGTGGATGCACGGGAACAATCTCAATAGTTATGTAGCCTGGTTTATTGGGACAGTGGCGGGGACGGCTTTAGGTGGCCTTCTTCCAAATCCTGAAGTCTTTGGCTTGGACTTTGCCCTTGTTGGGATGTTTATCGGGATTTTTACTTCACAATTTCAGATTATGCAAAGACGGGTTCCTGTACGGAATCTGCTACTAATCCTAGCCGTTGTTGCGGTGTCCTTCTTTTTGCTCTTGACAGTAGTGTCTCAGTCGCTAGCTGTTTTGTTTGCGACCTTGCTAGGTTGTACCATGGGGGTGGTCTTAGATGGTCAGTAAATATCTTTTGTTAGCCGTTATCTTTTCAGGCCTAGTGACTTGGATTCCCCGTATGATTCCCTTCATCTTGGTTAAGTACAAGGGCTTGCCAGCTATCGTCGAGCGGTTTTTGAAGTTTTTGCCTGTTTCCATTATCTTTGCCTTGATCCTTTCAAGCGTAGTGACTGGCAAAGTTGGCAGTCTCCCTCAAATCAAATGGCTGGACTTTTTAGCAGTCTTTCCAACGGCTTGGGTAGCCTTTCGCTACCGCAATCTAGTAGGTACGGTTCTTTTTGGGGTAGTCTTGATTGCAGTCTTGCGTCTGGTCTTTTAAATCAGCCATAAAAAAAACCTATCACCGAGATAGATATCATATAATGGCAAAAAAAAATATTTTCTGTTAAGATAGTAAAGTATTCTATTTTGGAGGAAATGACATGAAAAAAATCGTTAAATACTCATCTCTTGCTGCTCTAGGACTTGTGGCTGTAGGTGTGTTAGCAGCTTGCTCAGGTGGTGCGAAAAAAGAGGGAGAAGCAGCTAGCAAGAAAGAAATTATCGTTGCAACTAATGCTACACCAAAACCATTCAACTATGAAGAAAATGGCGAATTGACTGGTTACGAAATTGAAGTGGTTCGCGCTATCTTTAAAGACTCTGACAAGTATGATGTCAAGTTTGAGAAGACAGAGTGGTCAGGAGTCTTTGCAGGACTTGATGCTGACCGTTACAATATGGCTGTTAGCAACATCAGCTACACTAAAGAACGTGCTGAAAAATACCTTTATGCAGCTCCAACTGCTAAAAACCCTAACGTTCTTGTAGTGAAAAAAGATGACCCTAGCATCAAATCGCTTGATGATATCGGTGGAAAATCAACAGAAGTTGTTCAAGGGACAACTTCTGCTAAACAGCTAGAAGACTACAACAAACAACATTCAGATAATCCAACTGTCCTAAAGTATACTAAAGCGGACTTCCAACAAATCATGGGACGCTTGAGCGATGGCCAGTTTGACTACAAGATTTTTGATAAAATCGGTGTTGAAACAGTCATCAAGGACCAAGGTTTGGACAACTTGAAAGTCATTGAACTTCCAAGCGACCAACAACCTTACGTTTACCCACTTCTTGCTAAAGGTCAAGATGAGTTGAAAACATTTGTAGACAAACGTATCCAAGAACTCTACAAAGACGGAACTCTTGAAAAGTTGTCTAAACAGTTCTTCGGAGACACTTATCTCCCAGCAGAAGCTGATATTAAATAGTGGTATGAAATCATCCAGTCTGAGAAAGGCGGATGATTTCTCAATTTTTAGGTATATAGTTTCAAACTATATGTCTGCCTATCTAATAACAATTTGCTAAATCAAATAAAGTATGAGATACTATTACGGTATTATTTTTAAAGGAGAAAGAATCATGAAAATTAAAAAATGGCTCGGTGTAGCGGCTCTTGCTACAGTCGCAGGTTTGACTCTTGCAGCTTGCGGAAATTCAGAAAAGAAAGCAGACAACGAAACAGTTGTCAAAATTGCAACAGTTAACCGTAGCGGTTCTGAAGAAGCGCGTTGGGATAAAATCCAAGAATTGGTTGAAAAAGATGGAATTAAATTGGAATTCACAGAGTTCACAGACTATTCACAACCAAACAAGGCAACTGCTGATGGCGAAGTAGACTTGAATGCTTTCCAACACTACAACTTCTTGAACAACTGGAACAAAGAAAACGGGAAAGACCTTGTAGCGATTGCAGATACATATATCTCACCAATCCGCCTTTACTCAGGTAAAAATGGGGAAGAAAACAAGTATACCAAAGTGGAAGAAATCCCAGATAACGGTGAAATCGCCGTACCAAACGATGCAACAAACGAAAGCCGTGCGCTTTACTTGCTTCAATCAGCTGGTTTGATCAAATTGGATGTTTCTGGAACTGCACTTGCAACAGTTGCTAATATCAAAGAAAATCCAAAGAATTTGAAAATTACTGAATTGGATGCTAGTCAAACAGCTCGTTCATTGTCATCAGTTGACGCTGCCGTTGTAAACAATACCTTCGTTACAGAAGCAAAATTGGACTACAAGAAAGCACTCTTCAAAGAACAAGCTGATGAAAACTCAAAACAATGGTACAACATCATCGTTGCGAAAAAAGATTGGGAATCATCACCTAAGGCTGATGCCATCAAGAAAGTGATCGCAGCTTACCACACTGATGAAGTGAAAAAAGTTATCGAAGAAACATCAGACGGTTTGGACCAACCAGTTTGGTAATAAGACACAGGGAGGTGGGAGAGAGTTTCCACCTCTTGCTTTTGTATAGAGCATGGATTGTAAAGAAGACTATAGGTTCATAGAAAGGTAGAGAGAATATGGTTTTTCCTAGCGAACAAGAACAGATTGAAAAATTTGAAAGGGATCATATAGCCCAGCATTATTTTGAGGTTTTGCGTACCTTGATTTCCAAGAAATCAGTCTTTGCCCAACAGGTTGGACTCAAGGAGGTTGCAAACTATCTGGGTGAGATTTGCAAGCGTGTAGGGGCTGAAGTGGAGATTGATGAGACTTATACGGCGCCCTTTGTCATGGCGCACTTCAAGAGTTCGCGTCCGGATGCCAAGACCTTGATCTTCTATAACCACTATGACACTGTGCCGGCGGATGGTGACCAGGTGTGGACAGAGGATCCTTTTACGCTTTCGGTCCGCAATGGCTTTATGTATGGGCGTGGGGTTGACGACGACAAGGGCCATATCACGGCTCGTTTGAGTGCTCTGAGAAAGTATATGCAGCACCACGATGACCTACCTGTCAATATCAGTTTTATCATGGAAGGAGCGGAGGAATCGGCTTCAACAGACCTAGATAAGTATCTGGAAAAACATGCGGACAAACTCCGTGGGGCTGATTTGTTGGTCTGGGAACAAGGGACTAAGAATGCCTTGGAGCAGTTAGAAATTTCTGGTGGAAACAAGGGAATTGTGACCTTTGATGCCAAGGTAAAAAGTGCCGATGTGGATATTCACTCTAGTTATGGTGGGGTTGTGGAATCAGCTCCATGGTATCTTGTCCAGGCTCTAAGTAGTCTACGCGCAGCAGATGGACGTATCTTGGTAGAAGGCTTGTACGAGGATGTTCAAGAGCCAAATGAACGAGAACTAGCCTTGGTAGATACCTACGCCCAACGCAATCCTGAGGAAATTAGTCGCATTTATGGTTTGGAATTGCCTCTCTTACAAGAGGATCGTGCAGCCTTTCTAAAACGGTTCTTTTTCGAGCCGGCCCTTAATATCGAAGGGATTCAGTCAGGTTATCAAGGACAAGGGGTTAAAACGATTTTGCCAGCAGAGGTTAGTGCCAAGCTAGAGGTTCGTTTGGTTCCTGGCCTAGAACCGCATGATGTTCTGGAAAAAATTCGGAAACAGCTAGACAAAAATGGCTTTGATAAGGTAGAATTATACTATACCTTGGGAGAGATGAGCTATCGAAGCGATATGAGCGCACCAGCCATTCTCAATGTGATCGAGTTGGCCAAGAAATTCTATCCACAGGGCGTATCAGTCTTGCCGACCACAGCAGGAACAGGGCCTATGCATACGGTCTTTGATGCCCTAGAGGTACCAATGGTGGCCTTTGGTTTAGGAAATGCCAATAGCCGAGACCACGGTGGAGATGAAAATGTGCGAATCGCCGATTACTACACCCATATTGAATTAGTAGAGGAGCTGATTAGAAGCTATGAGTAGAGATATTATCAAGTTAGATCAGATCGATGTGACTTTTCACCAAAAGAAGAGAACCATCACAGCGGTTAAGGATGTGACCATTCACATCCAAGAAGGGGATATCTACGGAATCGTTGGATATTCTGGAGCAGGGAAATCAACCCTTGTACGGGTGATTAACCTCTTGCAAAAGCCATCTGCTGGGGAAATTACCATTGACGACGATGTAATCTTTGATGGCAGAGTGACCTTGACAGCAGAGCAGTTGCGTCGTAAGCGTCAAGACATTGGGATGATTTTCCAGCATTTTAACCTCATGAGTCAGAAGACAGCAGAGGAGAATGTGGCCTTTGCCCTCAAACACTCTGGACTCAGCAAGGAAGAAAAGAAAGCCAAAGTAGCTAAGTTGTTGGACTTGGTTGGCTTGGCGGATCGTGCTGAAAACTACCCTTCACAACTATCCGGAGGGCAAAAACAGCGTGTGGCCATTGCGCGTGCCTTGGCCAATGATCCAAAAATCTTGATTTCAGACGAGTCAACGTCTGCCCTTGATCCTAAGACAACCAAGCAGATTTTGGCCTTGTTGCAAGATTTGAACCAAAAATTAGGCTTGACGGTTGTTTTGATTACGCACGAAATGCAGATTGTCAAAGACATTGCCAACCGTGTGGCAGTTATGCAGGATGGTCGTTTGATTGAAGAGGGCAGTGTCCTTGAAATCTTCTCAGATCCTAAACAGCCTTTGACCCAGGACTTTATCTCAACTGCGACAGGTATTGATGAAGCCATGGTCAAGATTGAGAAGCAAGAAATCGTAGAGCATTTATCTGAGAACAGTATCTTAGTGCAGCTCAAGTATGCAGGTGCTTCGACAGACGAACCACTTTTGAATGAATTGTACAAGCGTTACCAAGTAACGGCTAATATCCTCTATGGAAATATCGAAATTCTCGATGGGACTCCTGTTGGAGAATTGGTGGTGGTCTTGTCAGGTGAAAAAGCAGCGCTAGCAGGTGCTCAAGAAGCCATTCGTCAAGCGGGTGTCCAGTTAAAAGTATTGAAGGGAGGACAGTAAGATGACAGAGTTGATTCAAACTTATCTACCAAATGTCTATAAGATGGGCTGGGCTGGTCAGGCAGGCTGGGGAACGGCTATCTACCTAACTCTTTATATGACAGTTCTTTCCTTCATCATCGGAGGGTTCTTGGGGCTGGTGGCAGGTCTCTTCCTTGTCTTGACAGCGCCAGGCGGTGTCTTGGAAAATAAGGTTATCTTTTGGATTTTAGACAAGATCACCTCCATTTTCCGTGCGGTTCCTTTCATCATCCTCTTGGCAATCATGTCGCCACTTTCTCACTTGATTGTCAAGACTAGTATCGGTCCAAATGCAGCCCTTGTGCCACTTTCTTTTGCGGTCTTTGCCTTCTTTGCCCGTCAGGTGCAGGTGGTCTTGGCTGAACTGGATGGCGGTGTCATTGAGGCGGCTCAAGCGAGCGGAGCGACCTTCTGGGACATCGTGGGTGTTTACCTATCAGAAGGTCTGCCAGATTTGATTCGTGTGACGACAGTGACCTTGATTTCCCTTGTTGGGGAAACAGCTATGGCGGGAGCAGTTGGTGCTGGTGGTATCGGTAACGTGGCCATTGCCTATGGCTTCAACCGTTACAATCACGATGTGACTATCTTAGCAACCATCATTATCATCTTGATTATCTTTACGATCCAGTTCTTGGGAGATTTCTTGACCAAGAAATTAAGTCATAAATAATGGAAGGAGCCCAACGGGACTCCTTTTTGTTTTCTCACCGAAATGCAAGAAGAGTAAAGCTTCTTTTTAGAAATATGCTATAATAAAGAAAGGTCCCTCAATTAGCAAATCAGAAAGTTTGCTGTAGGAGGGGTGATAATGTAAAGGAGTTTGGCTGGTATGAATTATTTCGAGGGGAATGATTTCTTCCTTCTCTTGTTTGTAGTTTTACTGATTGGTTTTGTGGTAAACTTTTTTGAAAAACGTAAGGACTACTATATTTTGGCGCTCTCCCTCTTATTTGCAGGAGCTATCTATGGTAAGAGTCGAGCGATGATGGTCTATTTACTCTCCTTTATCGTTTACCAGTATTTTCTGGTTTTTCTAGCACAGAGGATAGAGGCAAAGCGGCTGAAACCACTGGTTTTCCTTTCCATTCTTCCTTTGGTGATCAATAAAGTCTTTGCCCTGACTTCTCTGCATTTGTTGGCCTTTATTGGAATTTCTTACATGTCCTTTAAGACCATTCAGATCATGCTAGAAATATCGGATGGCTTGATCAAAGAAAAAATCAGTGTAAAAGATTACCTACAGTTTTTGCTCTTTTTTCCAACAGTTAGTGCTGGTCCGATTGATCGGAGTAGGAGATTTTTAAAAGAGATAAACGAGGTCATGCCCCGAAAAGAGTATCTAGAGTTAGCAGGGGACGGTGTGTATCGTATCGTTCTAGGCCTTCTTTACAAGGTTGTTTTATCAACCTATGTTTACCAGATGTTACTTGCTCTAAGCAATACGGGCACAGTCGTTTACTCAATCAAGTATATGTACCTCTATACCTTGTATCTGTTCTTTGACTTTGCAGGCTATAGTCTAATGGCCGTTGGAAGTAGTAATATTCTAGGTATTCAGACACCGATGAACTTTAATAAACCTTTCTTGAGTGTTGATATCAAGGATTTCTGGACCAGATGGCATATCACCTTGTCGACCTGGTTGAGAGATTTTGTGTTTTCAAGAGTATTGATGCAGGTTATCAGGAAAAAATGGTTTAAAAATAGACTACACAATGCAACCTATGCCTATATGGTCAATATGTTGGTCATGGGTTTTTGGCATGGTCTTAGTGTGAGCTATATTGTTTATGGTTTTTACCATGGTGTCTTGATGGCTGGATTTGAAATGTATCAAAAGAAAAGCAATTTTTATAAGAAAAATAAAAACAAAAACTGGTATAAGCTATTAAGTTGGTTTGTGACCATGAATTTGGTTATGGTTGGTTTCTTTATCTTTTCAGGTGAACCCTATAAAATCTTGCTTACGATTTTAAAGAGATAAGAGATTGAAAAGAAATCGGACAGATCGAAGGGATAGGATAAAACGAGATGATTAAATTAAAAGCATTTTTACTATCGCTTGTGCTCGTAATTGCGACGCTTGCCCTTTTAAATGTGACGTATGTCAAGAAGATTGATGATTATTATAAAGTCAAGGATAACAGTATTCGTTATAGCACCTCGTATGAAAAGTATAAAAGTAGAGATATTCTAACAAGCAATATCACCCCCAATACACTGGTTCTAATGGGTTCCTCAGAGTTGGTTGCAACGATAAATGAAGACTATCATCCAAATAAAATTTTTAACTACAACGATTTTAATATCATGCAGATTGGGACTAGTTATTCTCAAAACATCATTCAGGCCTCTACTTTAGCTTCTATTGAAGGATCTATGAGTAAGCGAAAAGTGGCTATAGTAGAGTCGGTTCAGTGGTTTGAAAAAGATGGGACCCATCAAGATGCTTTTTTGAATAAGGCTTCTCAGGAACATATTTTCCACATGCTAGATAATGACAAGATTAGTAAGGAAACGAAAGAAAAAATAATCAATCGCATCATTGAGATTACCAAAGGAAACAAGCAACAAAACGACATCTACAAAAAATACAAAAGTTATTTCATAGATGGAAAAGGAACCATTGTTGATAAAAAACTACTAGAGTTTGATAAGGCGATGTATTCCTTTAAGCTCAAACAGACTTTTTATCAAAAGCATGCCAAATCAGATTATCCTTCGCTAGGAGACAAAACCCCAGACTATGATTGGCAGAAGATGACGGATCAGTTTGTGGAAGAGGTCAAAAAGAAAACAGACAATAATGACTATGCTGTTGATAATAACTACTACAATACTTACTTAAAAGACCGCTATGCATCACTGAAAGATTCTAATAAAGATTTGAGTTACCTAGAGTCACCAGAGTATTCAGATATGGAACTTTTCTTGACAGTTGCTAAGGAATTGGGCATTGAAGTTGAGGTTATTATTTTCCCAGTAAACGGGAAATGGAACGACTACACTGGTGTCTCAAGAGAAATGCGAGAAAAAACTTATAAAAAAATAGAAGATGTCGCAAAAAGCCATGGTGCAACCGTACTAAACTATGGAAACAGAGAGTATGATGATTACTTTTTATTTGACGTGATGCACGTTGGAGTGAAAGGATGGATGGAAGTTGAAAAAGAACTTTACAAATTTGCAAACCAAGCTAACTAACACACAGCGTTTAATCTTGTGGACACTATTTTTCTATACGGTTATCTTAAGCATCGTGATTTACTGTTTTGTGACCGATTTTTCGAACATTCAAGAATTTATCTATAGTGAATTTTAAGATTGTATACAAAAAGGCCCTGGAACTAGGCATTGCTAGTCTTCAGGGCTTTTACGTTACATTTTATCGGTGATTTTTTGACTTAGAAATTGCCCCATCACAGCACCCATCACAGCACCTAGGAGGATGCTTGAAACAAAGAGAAGGATTTTGTCCAACTCTGGAGCGACCATGATACGGTCAATGTATTCCTGGGACTTTCCACGAGCGAGTAAAGTTGCCATGTAGGATTCTGGACTAATCCACATGAGGAGGATAGGGCCACTTGTACTAAAAGCAAAGATAAGGAAGGAGAGGATGTTTTTGATTCGGTCTTTGTAGTTTCCGAGACGAGCGATGGCATCTGCTGCAAGACCACAGACGATACCTGGAAGAAAAGCACCAGCACCATGCTTGCTAGCTAGGAAAAAAATTGCCATAAAAAGGCCTAGAGTTGTAATAGCGCCAAAACGAGGGACCTTCGTCAAAAGAAGCATGTAGACACTGCCACCGACAAGGGCAGAAAAGGCAGGCGCATAGAACATATTGCCCGTTGAGTCGACCAGGTGTCCTAGGAAGACTCCAATCCCTACACAGAGAAAGTAGAGGACGGCGGCCAAGAGGGTGGTTAAGATATTTTTCTTCATGAGAATCTCCTTGATGCGAATTAACAAAACCAATTGTATCACGCTTTTTAAGGATTGTAAATGGAAACTCTATATTTTTGAAAACGCTTGAAATATGATATAATGGTTACATTGTTAGTTTAAGGAGAGTAACATGGGAAAATTTCTAGAATTCGTCTTTAATCGTATCTTTTTGGGAATGATTGCGACGGCTTATTTCTGGCTATTAACACTGGCAGGAGGAGTGGCCTTTGGTTTGGCACCAGCTAGTGCCACCCTTATGAGTTTGTATGCGGAGCATGGTTATACCTATCGAGCATACCATTTGAAGGAAGCTTGGGAATTGTATAAGAGCAATTTTGTCAAGAGCAATCTGGCTTTCTATAGTTTTGTGTTTGTGGATCTTGTTCTAGTTTATGGTTTGTATCTTCTAGTTCAATTGCCCCATCAGACGATTTTCCACCTCTTGGCGACCTTTCTCAACGTCCTTTTAGTTGCTCTTGTCTTTCTAGCCTATACTGTTTCCTTGAAACTTCAGGTGTACTTTGATTTATCCTACCAAAATACCTTGAAACTGTCCCTTATCGGGATTTTCATGAGCTTACCTGCGATTGCCAAGGTTTTACTCGGGACGACTCTCCTTGTAGGAGTTGGTTATTATATGCCTGCCTTGCTCTTTTTTGTAGGAATTGGAATGTGGCATTTCTTTATCAGTGATATGTTGGAACCTATTTATGAAAGTATCCATGAAAAATTGGCGACAAAATAGAATGAAGCAGTTCTGGCTTCACTCTCTTTTACGGATTTATAGTTTGGTTATGATCGTGATCATTGCCAGTTTTGCGATTATGCTATCGTATGCTGACTGGGACTCGCGTGAGAAAGAGGCCCAAAGGGTTGCAGAACGTGTGACCACTCGGACAGTGAGTGAAGTGGAATATTATCACAGAGAGTCAACTCAACTCGCTCAGTCTTTGGTTGAAAATCAAGCCCGAATTGAAGGGATTTACAAGTATTTCAGTCTTAGCACCCCAGACTATTTCTATTGGCAATTAGAGCGTAAAACTTCGCCTTATATTTCTGTATCCTTGTATGAAAATATTGATAATATCTATGTTCGGAATGATTTTGTGACTGGAGTGGCTATTGTCCTTCAGGACTATAAGGAAGTGTATGTTTCGACTAGAGAAAAACGCAGCGGAGAGAAAGTCCCTGCGGAGGATTTTAAGCCGACAGCCAACAGTTTTGCCATTCCCGTTTCCGATCCTGTGTCTGACAAGGATTTAGGAGTGATCTATATCTCCTTATCGCCAGATGTTCTCCATGGAGCTATTGACAATACAAGGGGTCATATCCCGATGGCTGTAACAGTAACTTCGCCTTTTGAGACTGAGATGTTCCATATTGGGGAGAAGGTATCAGTCGAGAGGGAGAACTGGTTTGTAGGTGTTACCTCTCACGGTTATCAGGTTCGAGCTGCTGTTCCTAAAAATTTTGTTCTTACTGGAACTTTGACGAGTTCAGCTATTATTATTGGGCTAAGTATCCTCTTTATCATCATTTTGTACGTGACTCTTAGACAGACTTTCTCAAATTACCAAAAACAGGTCGTAGATCTAGTAGATTCTATCGAGGTGATTGCTCAAGGAGAAGAAGGGCTTCGAATTGATACCTCTGAAAAAGACCAAGAGTTGCTTCTCATTGCAGAAACAACCAATGATATGTTGGATCGCCTAGAAAAAAATATCCACGATATCTATCAGCTAGAGCTCAGTCAAAAGGATGCCAATATGCGAGCCCTACAAGCTCAAATCAATCCTCACTTTATGTACAATACTCTGGAGTTTTTACGGATGTATGCCGTTATGGAAAGCCAGGATGAACTGGCAGATATTATCTATGAATTTAGTAGCTTGTTACGCAACAATATCTCCGACGAGCGGGAAACCACGCTGAAGCAGGAGTTGGAATTCTGCCGAAAATATAGCTATCTCTGCATGGTGCGTTATCCTAAATCCATTGCTTATGGTTTCAAGATTGCACCAGAATTGGAAGAAATGAGGATTCCAAAATTTACACTCCAACCATTAGTAGAAAACTACTTTGCCCATGGTGTTGACCATCGCAGAACAGATAATGTCATCAGTATCAAAGCCTTGAAGGGTCAAGGATTCGTTGAAATCTTAGTAGTAGACAATGGTCGGGGAATGTCCTCTGAGAAACTAGCTAGCTTGCAAGAAAAATTAGCTCAACGAAGTTTTGAACACGAGGCAAGCTATAGTGGGGAGCGGCAATCAATTGGAATAGTAAATGTACACGAACGCTTTGTTCTCTACTTTGGGGATCGCTACCAAATCAGTGTAGAGTCAGCTGAGCAAGAAGGTGTTCGTTACCATATCACTATCCAGGATGAATAGAAAGGGTAGAAATGTATAAAGTTTTATTAGTAGACGATGAGTACATGGTGACAGAGGGGCTCAAGCGATTAATCCCCTTTGAAAAATGGGATATGCAAGTCGTCGCAACAGCTAATCACGCAGATGATGCTTTGGACTATGTTAAGAAAAATCCAGTAGATGTGGTCATTTCCGATGTCAACATGCCAGATAAGACAGGACTTGAGATGATTAGGGAAATGAAAGAGCTACTTCCAGATACCTATTATATCTTGCTGTCTGGTTATCAGGAGTTTGATTATGTCAAAAAAGCCATGAACCTTAGTGTCGTGGATTATCTGGTCAAGCCAGTAGACAAGGTGGAGTTGGGCAATTTACTAGAAAAGATTGCGCTACAGCTTCAAGAAAAGGTGGAGCAAAGTCAGACCCTCAGTCAAGAATTAGATGAAGAAGGCTTTATCAGTTTCTTAGCAGGTAAAGAAAACTGGTGGATAGGACTTTCAAAGGAAAAGCAAGGCTCTTTTACCATTCCTTACTATGTTTTGGGGCAAGACTGGCAGATTTTCATCTCTGATCAACCGCTCGATGGCATCGTCGTGACACCATTTGAAGCACCCTACCAGCAGTCCTTTGAGAATTGGAAGATCAATGCTGAAAAAGCCCTCTTCTACGGTTCAGTCAATCTAGAAAAATCCGAGAGTTTGTTTGCTTATTACGAGCCGATTTATCGGGTGATTATCCAAGGGAATATCAATCAAATCATCGAAGAATTAACCCTGCTAGAGAAGGTTGTTTTGAAGAATACCCCGCGCGTGGCCATCACGAAGCAGCTCTTCACCCAGTTTGTCATGGATGTCTTCCATTTGTTTGAACACCTAAAAGCAGATGATATGACGGAGATTGTCAAAGCCATCCATGCCATTAACTCCTTTGAAGAATTGGTTGCCTATATCAAAGAAACCTTGACCAAGTTCTTTGGCCAGTACCGCATGAATGAAAATGTGGTGAGCGTTCTGGAGGTGATTGGGCGTGATTATCAGAAAGAGCTCTCTCTTAAAGATATCAGTAAGGATCTCTTTATCAATCCTGTCTATCTCGGTCAGCTAATCAAGAGAGAAACCAACTCAACCTTTGCGGAATTGCTCAATAAACAGCGAATCAAAGCAGCGCAACAGCTCTTGCTTTCAACTAATGATAGTATTGAAGATGTTTGCTATGCTGTCGGTTACAGTAACGTTGGATATTTCTACAAGGTTTTCCGTAAATTGTGCGGAAAATCACCGAAAGCCTATCGCAAACAAGTTGAAACCAACTTGTAAAAGTTGTATTCCTGTACAAAAAATGCTATAATGTTCAAAATATCTTATGGAGGAAAACATGAAAAAGAATCCTATTTATCTTTGGGTTTTGTTAGTCCTATCAGCCCTCATTTCATCTATGTCACTATTTGGAATCTTGAGTCCATTGCCAAGTAAAGATGCTCTTCGTGCTAGCCTGGCGAATAGCGGGACGCTTACTGCCCAGCAATTAGAAGACACGGTCAACTATACTTACAAAGTGTCAGAATCCTCTCACTCTATTTTTAATATGTTGTTGATTGTTTTATCTGCAATTTTAGTTGTAGTAGCCTTTGTGTTTCTCGTACGTAAAAACGTACAATTCGCAAACTATACTTATGTTGGCTATGTTCTACTAGCTATTGTTGGTTTGGTTTATAGCTATATGAACGTTCAAGATGCAGTCCAATTAATCAAAGATAGTGCCCTTGGCTTAGGAATGGGAGCATTAGCAAAAGGAACGAATATTTTGTTCATCATCATCAATGTTCTCTTTTTAGCCTTAGTCTTTTACAAGATGTGGCGCCAACAAAAGGACTTGGCTGAGGAAGTTGAAGCAGAAGAAGCTGCCTAAGTATTGACAAAAAAGAACTATCAAGTTACAATTTTGGTAGTTCTTTTTATATCGTAAACATAAAAATCGAGGTCAACATGAAAAAAATATCCTTAGTGTATATCAGTCTGAGTGGGAATACAGAAAGTTTTGTAACCCGACTCAAGGACTATCTCTTGTCCCAGTACGAAGGGATTGAGGTCCAAAAAATCCATATCAAGGACCTAGTCAAGGAAGGTCAAGAATTCTTTGAAATGGAACATCCCTATATCGCTTTTTTGCCGACCTATCTAGAAGGTGGGAATGGTGTCGATAACGGCGATGTTGAGATTTTAACAACTCCACTGGGCGACTTTATCGCCTATGGGGACAATGCTAGTAAGTGTTTTGGGGTAGTGGGATCTGGTAATCGCAATTTTAACAATCAATACTGCCTGACAGTCAAGCAGTATAGTCAGCGCTTTGGTTTCCCAGTTTTGGCTGACTTTGAAATGCGTGGTATGCTGGGAGATATTAAAAAGGTCGCAGCAATCATTGCAGATTTGTATGAGTTAGAAACAGAAAAATAAAGTAGTACTGAGGGGCAGTTGAGATTTTCAACTGCTTTTTGTGTATACAAAAAGCACCCCGTAAGGGTGCCATTTATAAACTATCCTGCTTTTCCGATAGCAAGTGCATAGATAAAGAAGATAGCGAAGCCAAAGAGGAAAATCAATCCTGCGATAGCGAGGAGTTTTAGCCAAGAAGGAAGATTTTTATTTTCACGTGTCACCAATACATAGTTCAAAAGAGCGAAGAATGGTGTTGTCAGGAAAGAACCAATCATGGCGAAGCGAAGCATGGTTGATACTTGACCAGCAAAGAACTTGATGATGATGATACCGATAACAGCTGTGAGGGTCATCCAGATGTTCAAAGATTTGCTATCATCCTCTTTTTGACTTAACAAGAGTCGTAGGGAAACCTGATTAACGCGGGAATAGCCATCGATAACAGTAATGACTGTTCCAAAGATACAGAGAAAGGCGATGAAGGTGATCAAGTAACGGGACCATTCTCCAAGAACAGAGGCATACATACCCACGAATTGAGAGATGTATTTGGCTGAAGCGGCCTCAACTGCTTGTCCTGTAGGATACTGAATGAGTGCTCCGAGTGCTACAAAGAATACAGCCAGGATAGCAGTTCCAATGTAACCAACGTTAAAGTCGAAAAGGGCGTCCTCTGTATTAAAGTTGACAGTCTTTTTCTTTTCAGCAGACCAGAGTGAGTTGATGGCTGAAATTTCAATAGGGGCAGGCATCCATCCTAGGAGGGAAACAATAAAAGGGAGGGCCGCCATTTGCCAAGGTGTCTTTTCGACAAAATCAGAGCTGTATTCTGGATGCTTAATTGCTGCAATGATAACTGCAAGAACAGTTGCAATAGTCAAAGCAGACATGATCCATTTTGCCATACCATCCAATAGTTTGTAGCCACCAAATAGTAGCATGGCCCAAATGACTGCAACAAGGATGAGGGACCATTGAGTGATGCTAAGACCGATCATTGGAAAAGCGCTAGCGATGATGGCTGAGCAAAGGATAGCGACTCCAGCTGTATTGACCATAGCAGAGAAAACATTGAGGACAAAGAAAATCCAGAGATAGAGTTTTCCTTTTTCAGCGTAGCCTTCGACCAAGGTTTTGCCAGTGTCGGCAGTATATTCGGCACCAAAACGGAAAAATGGATATTTAAAAACATTGGCCAAGATAACTAAGAGGAGTAGTGACCAACCATAAGAACCACCAGCTTGAGTAGAGGATACAATGTGAGAACCTCCAACGGCGGCAGAAGCCATTAGGATTCCTGGCCCCATTGCCTTTAGTTTGCTTGCCCAGGTTGACTGGTTTGATAACGTAACTTGTGACATAATAAACGCTCCTATTTTTGAATTTTCAGAATAATCTGAATAGATAGCTACTATTCTACAAAAATCTTAAAAGAAATGCAAGACCATTTTGAAAAAATATAGAAAATTACAGAAAACTTTATATGCATTAATGAAATTTCTCCAAGGAGAATATGGTAAGCCTAAAAAATCCGAGAAGAAAGCTTCTCGGATTTTGATTATTTCAATTGATCTGTGATGTCTTTTGATAGCAACATTCCCAGATGGTAAGTTTTATTGATATGTGCAATGACATCATTGATGTTGTCAGTCGTGTGAATTTTCTCTTTGATGTCAGCCTTAAATATTTCATCCTTCAAGAGTTGCTCTTGGTAGAGCTTTTGCAGTCTTTCTTTCTCGTACTTATTGAGCAGAAAAAGGAAAACCAAGCTAATTATAACGAGGATATAAGCATATTGGCTCATAGGAAATCTCCATGTATGATAAAGAAATAGTAGTGAATAGATCGAATTAGTGAAGCGCCTAACCAAATCTATGATAGGCTTTGACATTCGTTGCTTAGATTGACTTGCATTCAAGTGACTTGAAGATTACGACCAGCCCTTAAGCTAATTAATAGATTTGATTGACCAATTTAGTGAGGTGTTTAGGCAAGTGTCTCTGGTTACGACGTAAAGAAACATAAATCGACAATATTTATGTTTCTTTACTAGTGAAGCGCCTAGCCAAATCCCTGATAGGATTTGGCGTTAGTTACTTATACTCTTCGAAAATCAAATTCAAACCACGTCAGCGTTGCCTTACCGTACTCAAGTACAGCCTGCGGCTAGCTTCCTAGTTTGCTCTTTGATTTTCATTGAGTATTAGATTGCTTTACAATAAAGTGGTTAAAAGATTACGACATGAGCCTAACCAAATCGATATTATTTGGTTAGGTGAATTAGTGAAGCGTTTAGGCAATTCGCCATATAGCGATTGCCGTCAAGAGACTAGGAGCTTTAGTTCCAGTCTCTTGTAACGATTTACATCTTCTCTGGCGCTTCTACCCCGAGCAAACGAAGAGCTTCTTTGAGGACGACTGCGGTTGCGTAGCTGAGGGCCAGACGACTGTCGCGCTCAGGACTTTCATCTAGGATACGTGTATGTGCATAATATTTGTTAAATGCTTGAGCCAAACTAATCGCAAATTTCGCAATGATAGAAGGTTCAAAATTATCTGCTGCACGATTGATAATACGTGGGAAGTCTTGGAGTAGTTTAATGATTTCCCAGCTTTCAGCATCATTCAGGCTGTAGTTGCCAGCCGTATCTGGTTTGAAATCGGCTTTGCGCAAGATAGATTGGATACGAGCGTAGGCGTATTGAACGTAAGGTCCAGTTTCTCCTTCAAAGGATACCATAGCTTCAAGGTCGAAGTCATAGCCATTTGTACGGTCGGTCTTAAGATCATAGAACTTGATAGCCCCAACTCCAACAGCGTGGGCAACCTGGTCTTTATTTTCTAACTCAGGATTTTTCGCTTCGATTTGGATCTTGGCACGACTAACAGCCTCTGCAATAGTAGGCTCTAGCAAGATGACATTTCCTTTACGAGTAGAGAGTTTTTTTCCTTCTTTTGTTACCAATCCAAACGGAACATGGACAATGTCTTGGCTCCAATCATAGCCCATCTCTTGTAGTACTGCCTTGAGTTGTTTGAAGTGGGCAGATTGCTCTTGACCAACAACATAGATGGATTTGGCAAATTGGTATTCGTTTTTACGGTAAAGAGCTGCAGCTAGGTCACGAGTGATATAGAGAGTTGCACCATCAGATTTTTTGATAAGGGCTGGATGTTCAATTCCATATTTCTCAAGATTGACAACTTGGGCTCCTTCTGACTCAACAAGAAGTCCTTTTTCAGCGAGAATGTCTACAACAGCATCCATCTTATCGTTGTAAAAGGCTTCCCCGTTGTAGCTGTCAAAGTCAACCTTCAATTCATTGTAGAGACGGTTGAATTCCACTAAACTTTCATCACGGAACCATTGCCAGAGAGCGAGGGCTTCCTCGTCACCATTCTCCAGTTTGCGGAACCATTCGCGTGCTTCTTCATCCAAGCTAGGGTCTTTTTCAGCTTCAGCATTGATGCGAACGTAGAGTTTAAGAAGTTCATCGATTGGATGCGCTTTAACGGCTTCCTCATTTCCCCATTTCTTGTAGGCAACGATCAACATTCCAAACTGTTTGCCCCAGTCTCCTAGGTGGTTGACCTTGACCGTTTGATAGCCGATTTTTTGGAAAATATGTGATAAACTATCTCCGATAACGGTTGAACGCAGGTGACCAATAGAAAATGGTTTAGCGATATTGGGACTAGACATATCGATAACGACATTTTCTTGCTTGCCAATGGTTTGGTCGGCATAGTGCTCTTTTTCAGTGATAACATCCTGTAATACCTGAGCCGAAATAGCACTTTTATCAAGGAAAAAGTTGACGTAAGGTCCTGTAGCAACAACCTTTTCAAAGGCCTGACTATTAATTCTTTCAGCAATATCTGCTGCAATCATTTGCGGAGCTTTACGCTCGACCTTTGCTAGAGAAAAGGCAGGGAAGGCGATGTCTCCCATTTCTGAGTTTTTAGGTGTTTCTAGTAAATTTAAAATAGCCTCTTGATCCAGGCTATCAATGACGCTAGCCAACTCGCTAGCAATCAATTCTTTTGTATTCATAAGGGCTCCTTTTTGGACTTTTCTACTATTTTATCACAATTTACTACATTTTTTGAGAAAGAAAAGAATTTTTTTGAATTATCTATTTTTTTTGGTATAATGTAGTTATAAAATAAATGTAAAATTTGTTATAAATATTCACTTAAGAGGATAATATGAGAAAAAGAGAACGGCATCAATTGATTAAAAAGATGATCACCGAAGAAAAACTTGGGACACAAAAAGAGATTCAAGATCGTTTAGAAGCTCGTAATGTTTATGTGACACAAACGACTTTGTCGCGTGATTTGCGTGAAATCGGCTTGACCAAGGTTAAGAAAAATGATATGGTGTATTATGTACTAGCAAATGAGACAGATAAGATTGATTTAGTTGAGTTTTTGTCTCATCATTTAGAAGGAGTTGCAAGAGCTGAGTTCACCTTGGTACTTCATACCAAACTTGGGGAAGCTGCAGTCTTAGCAAACATTGTAGATGCAAACAAGGATGAATGGATTTTAGGAACGGTTGCTGGTGCTAATACCTTATTGGTTATTTGTCGAGACCAGCACGTTGCCAAGCTGATGGAAGATCGTTTGCTAGATTTGATGAAAGATAAATAAGGTCTTGGGAGTTGCTCTCAAGACTTATTTTTAGCAAGGAGAGACGGAAAATGGCAACAGAAAAGCTATCACCCGGCATGCAACAGTATGTGGATATTAAGAAACAATACCCAGATGCTTTTTTGCTTTTTCGAATGGGTGATTTTTACGAGTTGTTCTATGAAGATGCAATTAATGCAGCACAGATTTTAGAAATTTCCTTAACGAGTCGGAATAAAAATGCAGAAAATCCGATACCCATGGCGGGTGTCCCCTATCATTCTGCCCAGCAGTATATCGATGTTCTGATCGAGCAGGGCTATAAGGTGGCCATTGCCGAGCAGATGGAAGATCCTAAACAAGCAGTTGGGGTTGTCAAGCGAGAGGTGGTCCAGGTCATCACACCTGGAACGGTTGTCGATAGCAGTAAGCCGGATAGTCAGAATAATTTCTTGGTTGCCTTAGATCGTGATGGCAATCAGTTTGGTCTAGCTTATATGGATTTGGTGACGGGTGATTTCTATGTGACAGGTCTATTAGATTTCACGTTGGTTTGTGGGGAAATTCGCAACCTCAAGGCTCGAGAAGTGGTGCTGGGTTATGACTTGTCTGAGGAAGAAGAACAAATCCTCAGACGTCAGATGAATCTGGTACTTTCTTATGAAAAAGAAGGCTTTGAGGACCTTCATTTACTGGATTCACGACTGGCAGCTGTGGAGCAAGCAGCAGCTAGTAAGCTCCTCCAGTATGTTCACCGGACCCAGATGAGGGAGTTGAACCACCTCAAACCTGTTATCCGCTATGAAATCAAAGATTTCTTGCAGATGGATTATGCGACCAAGGCTAGTCTGGATTTGGTTGAGAATGCCCGTTCAGGCAAGAAGCAGGGGAGTCTTTTCTGGCTTTTGGATGAAACCAAAACGGCTATGGGCATGCGGCTCTTGCGCTCTTGGATCCATCGTCCCTTGATTGATAAGGAGCGAATCGTCCAACGTCAAGAGGTGGTGCAGGTCTTTCTTGACCACTTCTTTGAGCGCAGTGATTTAACGGACAGTCTCAAGGGTGTTTATGACATCGAACGTTTGGCTAGTCGGGTTTCTTTTGGCAAGACCAATCCCAAGGATCTCTTGCAGTTGGCGACCACCTTGTCTAGTGTACCACGAATTCGTGCGATTTTAGAAGGCATGGAGCAGCCTGCTCTAGCCCATCTTATCGCACAGTTAGATGCCATCCCTGAGTTGGAGAGCTTGATTAGTGCTGCCATTGCTCCTGAAGCTCCTCATGTGATTACGGAAGGTGGCATTATTCGGACGGGATTTGATGAGACTTTGGATAAATACCGCCGAGTGCTCAGAGAAGGGACCAGCTGGATTGCTGAGATTGAGGCTAAGGAGCGAGAAAACTCTGGTATCAGCACGCTTAAGATTGACTACAACAAAAAAGATGGCTACTATTTCCATGTGACCAATTCGCAACTGGGGAATGTGCCAGCCCACTTTTTCCGCAAGGCGACGCTGAAAAACTCGGAACGCTTCGGTACCGAGGAATTAGCTCGGATCGAGGGAGATATGTTGGAGGCGCGTGAGGAGTCAGCCAACCTAGAGTACGAAATCTTTATGCGCATCCGTGAGGAAGTCAGCAAGTACATCCAGCGTTTGCAGGCCTTAGCCCAAGGAATTGCGACAGTTGATGTCCTGCAAAGTCTGGCGGTTGTGGCTGAAACTCAGCATTTGATTCGACCTGAGTTTGGAGACGATTCACAAATTGATATCCAGAAAGGGCGCCATGCTGTCGTCGAAAAGGTCATGGGAGCTCAGACCTATATTCCAAACAGCATCCAGATGTCAGAAGATACCAGCATTCAACTGATTACAGGACCTAACATGAGCGGGAAGTCTACCTATATGCGCCAGCTAGCTATGACGGCGGTTATGGCCCAGATGGGTTCCTATGTTCCTGCTGAGAGTGCCCATTTGCCGATTTTTGATGCTATCTTTACCCGTATCGGAGCGGCAGATGACTTGGTTTCAGGCCAATCAACCTTTATGGTGGAGATGATGGAGGCCAACAATGCCATTTCGCATGCGACCAAGAACTCTCTCATTCTCTTTGATGAATTGGGACGGGGAACGGCGACTTATGACGGGATGGCTCTAGCCCAGTCCATCATCGAATACATCCATGAACATATCGGAGCCAAAACCCTCTTTGCTACCCACTACCATGAGTTGACTAGCCTAGAGTCTAGCTTGGAACACTTGGTCAATGTCCATGTGGCAACCTTGGAGCAGGATGGGCAGGTCACCTTCCTTCATAAGATTGAACCAGGACCAGCTGACAAATCCTATGGTATCCACGTTGCTAAGATTGCTGGTTTACCAGCAGAACTTTTAGCAAGAGCGGATAAGATTTTAACGGAACTGGAGAGTCAGGGACATGAAAGCCCAGCTCCGATGAGGCAAACTAGCGCCGTCACGGAACAGATTTCTCTCTTTGATACGCCTGAAGACCATCCTATCCTAGCAGCATTAGCTAAACTAGATGTTTACAATATGACACCCATGCAGGCTATGAATGTCTTAGTCGAGTTCAAACAAAAGTTATAAAAAGAGCCCACTCATGCATTTGTGAGTGGGTTTTTCTCTATTATTGTTTATGGGTCAAAAGTTGATTGATGTGGTCCACTTTTTTAGCTTCTCTTTTATAGAGGATAGTCCAGATGATAAGGTAGACAATCGCAAACTCCGGAATGAGCTGAAGATAGAAGGTCCAGTGGAAGGGGAACCAACCAGCCAGAGTTGCCAGTGGAACAAAGCCAGCCAGCATGAGGAAGAAATGGGAAAGTGTGGCACGGAGCAAGCTCCAGTCACGGCTGAATAAGCGACCGCCAAAGCTAAAGAGAACTCCGATAGCTGACCAGATGACCATACAGTAGAGCAAGACGAGGGCACCGTGAACCTGATGCTGCATCATCACTTGGCCGACTAGAGAATCGGGACTCAGTGGGGCGTAGGTATTTGGTGCATAAATGAGTGAAAAGAGGATAGAGAGGATGAGGCCGATAAGTACACCAGCGGCTGCATCGTGAAAGATTTGTTTTTTCATAGTTCTAATTTCTCCTTGATAGTTTTTAGGTAACGGCGAGATGAGTAGGTGAAGCTTTCGTTTTTTAGACAGATTTCTACCAGACCGTTAGGGGTGAGCTTGAGATGAGAGATGGAGTCGATATTTACGATTTCAGATTGGGAAATTTGGATAAAAGTGGTCGGCAGAATGTCAAGAACTTGATAGAGACGCAAATCAATGCTGTAGGTCTGAGATGCAGTTTCTGCTAGAACCTTTCGATTCTCGATATAGAAGCGCTGAATCTTGCCAATTTCAACTAGATAGACCTGACCATCAATCTTTCCTTTGATTGTTTCTTTTTGGTCAAGATTTTCAGCAAATTCGATGACTTTCTGGACTTTTTCGGTCGGCTGAGGAGTTTGGACAATCAGCTTTTCCTCCTCGTAAGTCTCCTTAATCTGTAGTTCTACTTTCATAAATTTCCCTCCTTTTCAGTTATACAAGGTTGTGATCACTTCCTGTACACCTTTATTAAACACTATTTTACGACCCATGGCAAGAGCTTTTGTCTATGTGGAGAGATTTGGAGTCTATGTGGTATTTGCTTTTTCTGGTAGCATGTGAAATATGGTATAATAGCACTAATCAATTTCTAGGAAAATAGATACAGAAAGGGGCTGAAAGATGTCTCATATTATTGAATTGCCAGAGGTGCTGGCAAACCAGATCGCGGCTGGAGAGGTTATCGAACGTCCTGCCAGTGTAGTCAAAGAATTGGTAGAAAATGCCATTGACGCGGGTTCTAGCCAGATTATCATCGAGATTGAGGAAGCCGGTCTCAAGAAAATCCAAATCACTGATAATGGTCATGGAATTGCCCACGATGAGGTGGAGTTGGCCTTGCGTCGCCATGCGACCAGTAAGATAAAAAATCAGGCAGACCTCTTTCGGATTCGGACGCTCGGCTTTCGAGGTGAAGCCCTGCCCTCTATCGCTTCTGTTAGTGTCTTGACTTTGTTGACGGCGGTGGATGGTGCGAGTCATGGGACCAAGCTCGTTGCGCGTGGGGGAGAAGTTGAGGAAGTCATCCCAGCGACTAGTCCTGTGGGGACCCAGGTTTGTGTGGAGGACCTCTTTTTCAACACACCTGCCCGCCTCAAGTATATGAAGAGCCAGCAAGCGGAGCTGTCTCATATCATTGATATTGTCAACCGTCTGGGCTTGGCCCATCCTGAGATTTCCTTCAGTTTGATTAGTGATGGCAAGGAAATGACGCGGACAGCAGGGACTGGTCAACTACGCCAAGCCATCGCAGGGATTTACGGTTTGGCGAGTGCCAAGAAGATGATTGAAATTGAGAACTCTGACTTAGATTTCGAAATTTCAGGCTTTGTGTCTTTGCCTGAGTTAACCCGAGCCAACCGCAACTATATCAGCCTCTTCATCAATGGACGTTATATCAAGAACTTTCTACTAAATCGTGCTATTCTTGACGGTTATGGAAGCAAGCTTATGGTGGGCCGTTTTCCACTGGCTGTCATTCACATCCATATCGATCCTTATCTGGCTGATGTCAATGTCCATCCAACCAAACAAGAGGTGCGAATTTCCAAGGAAAGAGAGCTAATGGCGCTGCTTTCAGAGGCTATTTCAAATAGTCTCAAGGAACAAGCCCTGATTCCAGATGCCTTGGAAAATCTTGCCAAGTCGACCGTGCGTAATCGTCAAAAGGTAGAGCAGACCATTCTCCCACTCAAAGAAAATACGCTTTACTATGAAAAAACAGAACTCTCAAAACCTAGTCAAGCTGAGGTGGCTGATTATCAAGTAGAATTGACTGATGAAGGACAGGACTTAACCTTGTTTGCCAAGGAAACCTTGGACCAGCTAACCAAGCCCGCAAAACTGCATTTTGCAGAGAGAAAGCCTGCTAACTACGACCAACTAGACCACCCAGAGTTAGATCTTGCTAGCCTCGATAAGGCTTATGACAAGCTAGAGCGAGAAGAATCATCCAGCTTCCCAGAGTTAGAATTTTTCGGACAAATGCATGGCACTTATCTTTTTGCCCAAGGGCGAGATGGACTCTACATCATAGACCAGCACGCAGCTCAGGAACGAGTTAAGTACGAGGAATACCGTGAAAGCATCGGCAATGTTGACCAGAGCCAGCAGCAACTCCTAGTGCCCTACATCTTTGAATTCCCAGCGGATGATGCCCTCCGTCTCAGGGAAAGAATGGCGCTTTTGGAGGACGTGGGCGTCTTTTTGGCAGAGTACGGAGAAAATCAATTTATCCTACGTGAACATCCTATCTGGATGGCCGAAGAGGAAATCGAATCAGGCATCTATGAAATGTGTGATATGCTACTCTTGACCAAGGAAGTTTCGATTAAGAAATACCGAGCAGAGCTAGCCATCATGATGTCCTGCAAGCGGTCTATCAAGGCCAACCATCGTATCGATGATCACTCAGCTAGACAGCTTATTTATCAGCTTTCTCAATGTGACAATCCCTATAACTGTCCCCACGGACGTCCCGTTTTGGTGCATTTTACCAAGTCAGATATGGAAAAGATGTTCCGACGTATTCAGGAAAATCACACTAGTCTCCGTGAGTTGGGAAAATATTAAGAACACAAAAAGCCTTTGTTCCTTTCGAACAAGGCTTTTTAGTTTTTCCAAAGTGGGAACTTGATTGGACATGGGCAGCTTGACACGAAGTTTACACTTGCTTGACAAGACCAGTCCTATAGGAAAGTGTTGCGAAAACTGAATTAGGTGATTCAAGGTTTCGTAGAGTTGTCTTGGTTTGAAGGATTCTCAAGACCAATCACTTTATCAAGATAACGTTGTTTGGTTTTGAGAGCCTTGTTGATAGCAACCGCTGAAGCAATCAAGAGAATGAAGATCAGCCAAATCCAGGCAGTGAATTCGGCTGGGAAACTAGAACCGGCTAAAAAGAGATAGATAGCCAGAGCCAATACGAAAATATAAATCACTTGCCAGAGACCAAAGGATTTAACCTCTTTATAGTATTTGGCCTTGTCTTCTTCCAAGACCACTGCTGTGTAACCTTTTTCAGAATTTTCATCCAGTAGTAGATAGTCAGTTGTCACTTGAAAAATCTTGCTTAATTCAATGATTTTTTCGATTTCTGGAAGTACTTGTCCAGACTCCCATTTGGAGATGCTTTGCCGAGAAACATTGATTTGTTCTGCTAGCTTTTCTTGGGACCAACCTTTTTCCTTTCGGAGTTCAAATAGTTTTTCTGCGAGTTTCATCATTCTATCCTCCTTTTTCTACCTCTATCCTAACAATTTTTACTTATAATGAGAATACAATCTCCTGTACCATTTGTCAACCAGAGGTTGCACCTTTTGTTGCAGTCTGTCTTGGGGAAATATGGTATACTAGATAGGCAAAATAATGGAGAAAAACTATGTACGAATATCTAAAAGGAATCATTACCAAAATCACTGCTAAATACATTGTCCTAGAGACAAATGGTATCGGTTATATCTTGCATGTAGCCAATCCCTATGCTTACTCAGGTCAGGTTAATCAAGAAACTCAGATTTATGTGCACCAAGTTGTCCGCGAGGATGCCCATCTGCTTTACGGCTTTCGCTCAGAAGATGAGAAAAAACTCTTCCTCAGCTTGATTTCGGTCTCAGGGATTGGTCCTGTGTCAGCTCTTGCTATTATTGCTGCCGATGACAATGCTGGCTTGGTTCAGGCGATTGAAACTAAGAACATCACCTACTTGACCAAGTTCCCTAAAATTGGCAAGAAAACAGCTCAGCAGATGGTGCTGGACTTGGAAGGCAAGGTAGTTGTGGCTAGTGATGACCTTCCTGCTAAGGTCGCAGTGCAAACCAGCGCTGAGAACCAAGAATTGGAAGAAGCTATGGAAGCCATGTTGGCATTGGGCTACAAGGCAACCGAGCTTAAGAAGATCAAGAAATTCTTTGAAGGAACGACAGATACAGCTGAGAACTATATCAAATCGGCCCTTAAGATGTTGGTAAAATAGGAGAATAATATGACAAAACGCTGTGGTTGGGTTAAAATGAACAATCCTTTATATGTGGCCTATCATGATGAAGAGTGGGGTCAACCCCTTCATGATGACCGTGCTCTTTTTGAGTTGTTGTGTTTGGAAACTTACCAGTCGGGTCTATCTTGGGAAACGGTACTAAACAAACGCCAAGGATTCCGAGAAGTCTTTTACAACTACCAAGTTCAACGTGTCGCGGAAATGACAGATGGCGAGTTGGAAGCCTTGTTAGAGAATCCAGCCATCATCCGAAATCGTTCCAAGCTCTTTGCGACACGTGCCAACGCCCAAGCATTTTTGCAAGTCCAGAAAACCTACGGCTCTTTTGACGCTTATCTCTGGTCCTTTGTTGAGGGAAAAACGATCGTGAATGATGTTCCTGACTATCACCTAGCACCTGCTAAAACAGCCTTGTCTGAAAAGTTGTCTCAAGATCTCAAAAAACAAGGCTTCAAGTTTACAGGTCCAGTCGCAGTTTTGTCTTTTCTACAGGCGGCAGGCCTGGTTGATGACCACGAGAATGATTGTGAATGGAAAAACGGAAATTAGTGAGTGCAGGCGTCTAATTATCTGAGAATATAGAAAAAAGCTGAGAAATTCCTCTCAGCTTTTTGATTATATGCTAGTAATTTTTATAGTGCAGTGAGAAATGTCAGTCCACCTAAGACAACGCCAGCTGAGTTTGGAATAATTAGTATCCAATCCTTCTTAGGTTCTTTTGTCCATCCATAAATAACCCAAATTAAACAAGATACTGCTGCGGATAAAGGCTGGAATGGTTGAGCTTTGTTGCCTTGTAAATTGGCAAAAATTTGTGGGATGTAGGCGATAAATACAACAATCCCGATAAAGGCTCCAATTGAACCGACAATTTGATTTATTTTTTGTTTAGTCATATACACCTCCTTTAAAAAGATATCATAGAAATAAGCAAAATGCAATAAATTCAGACACAAATTGTAACGAAAATCAATACCAAAGCACAAAAATGGAGAAATTGTTTATTTTTTGTTATAGTCAAAGCGAATGACTTGCTTCTGTGTATCCACATAAGCGTGAACGCCAAAGGGCACAATGGCTCTTGGAGTTGCGTGACCGACATTCAGATTATAGACAATCGGGATATTGTTATCAATGATATCCAATAGTGCTTCCTTATAGTCGTCATAGAAGGTTTCATCCATTGGCTTTCCGACCAAGAGTCCACTGATAACCCCAAATATCCCCGTGTCCTTTAAAGTCCGCAACATTTTTTTGAAATCATCAGGTTCAGGCTTTTCTTCGCTTGTTTCTAGCAAGAGAATCTTTCCTTCCCAGTCACATAAGTCAGGGAAGAGTCGGTACTCTTGGCAGAGCTCCGTGCTGTCTGCGTATCGAGAATTGTCAAAGATATCATAGAGGGACTCAAGGCAACCACCGAGAATTTCTCCCTCAAACTGAGCATTTCCTTGCAACAAATCAAAGCCTGTATTTACATGACTGATACGAGCTGTTCCCAGAGCCTTGGGACTAAAATCAGTCCGTTCCTCATACCAAAGGTCGCTAGGGCGGATTTCTGAGATTCTTCCTGTCTTGATCAATTCTTTAAAGTAGTGAAAGCTATAGGGTAACATCTCATTGTCTAATTCACAAATGTCTGCTAGAAAGGATTGCCCATAAAAAGTCTTGATCCCTAGTTTGTGCAACATAAGGTGGTTCATGGTTGTATCCGAGAAGCCAAGAAAAATCTTTTGTTGGATAACCTTTTGGAGCTGGTCGTTTTCAAAAAGGTAGGGTAGCAAGCGATAGGTATCATCCCCACCGATGGCGCAGAGGATCATGTCGATGCTATCATCCGAAAAGGCCTGCATCAAATCCTCTGCACGTGCTTCAGGATGGTCCTTGATAAAGTCTAACCCTTTTAGCGAATGGGGCAAAAAGACAGGATTGAGTCCCAAATCCTTGAGACGTTGGAGACCCAAATCGACTTCGTGTTTGACAAAATTCTCTCCGATAACACCGCTAGACAAACTAACGATACCAACAGTAGAAACCATATCTCATCCTCCTAGAAATAGATTGATACTCTTCGAAAATCAAATTCAAACCACGTCAGCTTCCATCTGCAACCTCAAAACAGTGTTTTGAGCAGCCTGCGGCTAGCTTCCTAGTTTGCTCTTTGATTTTCATTGAGTATGAGCCTATTCTATCACAAAAGATGAGAGAAAACTACAAGAATGAGACTCAGAAGTTCTATTGAATTTCAAGAAAGCAAGTGAAAAAGCAACCGCCTGTGCAGTTGCTTATTTATTTTATTAGTAGCGTGATGGACCTGCGCTCGCACTTCGGATATTGAAACGCTTCTTGAGATAGAAGCGAAGTGCGAGAAGGGCAGCCCCTAGGATAGCCAAAGGCAGTGGAGCAAGGACTGGATTGAGGTTGGCTGGTAGGAAACTTGTTGCAAAGAAGACAGCCAACCAGAGGACCATAGAAGCCAAAATTACGAGGATTGATTTCCAGAATGGAGGACGTTGGCTACGGTCTGTGTCTGGTCCATAGTACTGGTAGACAAAGTAGTACATCAAGTAGAAGGCAACACCTCCTACAAGTCCAACCAACAAGAGGGTAATCACCCCATAGCCAATAGCCTGATCTGTAGAGAAGAAGGTAGTTAGAGCGCTAATCAATGCAAAGAGGCTGGTGATGAAAAGGGCTGAGTCCATAATCATGAGTTTTGGATCGTCATTTTCTTTTGGATGCTCTTTTTCATATTGCTCCTTGACAGTGAAGCTGTGAGCCCAGTGGGTTGGAGCTCCGTAGAGAGAGCGAGCTGTCGTCCCTTTAGCTTGCTCTTCAAGGATTTGGGGAATGACTTCCTCAAAGACAGCCTTGATTTCAGCGTCTGTTTTACCATCTTTGATGAATTGTTGGGTAGCGATGTGGATAAACTCTTGGTTTTTTTTGGTTAGTTTTTGTAAATCAATCTGAGACATAGGGATTCCTCTTAGAACCATTTTTTATGGATGAGATAGAGAGTGAGCGAGACACTCATAGCAAAGGCGATAAAGACGATTAACCAGAAGGCATGTGGCTCACCGTTCAAAGGGATTTCATTATCCTTGAAGTTCATCCCGTAGGCTGAGAAGATCATGGTTGGGACAGACATGACAATGGTCACGAGAGCCAGAGTTTTCATGATGTTGTTCTGGTTATTGGAAATGATAGAGGCAAAGGTCTCTGTCATAGAGTGAAGGACATTTCCATAGATATCTGCCATCTCGATGGCCTGTTGGGTTTCAATCAGGGTGTCTTCGAGTAGGTCTTCGTCTTCTAGGTATTTCTTGATATTGCTGGTTGCGCTGGTCAATTTCTTAATCACACGCTCGTTTGTCTTAAGTGAGGCCTTGAAATAGACGATGGTCTTTTCCAATTCCATGAGCTCGATTAGCTCTTCGTTTCGAGTGGATTTGTGAAGTTGACTTTCAATTTGTTCACTCTTACGGTCAATCGAACGAAGGGCAGTTAGGTAAAGCTCAGCATTGCGATAAAGGAGTTGAAAGATAAAGCGTGACCGCATGAAAGTGTAGAAGTTACGCAGTTTGCGGTTGATGAAGACATCGAGAACAGGGAGGGATTCCAAGCAGGTAGTGATAATGGTTTCCTCGGTGATGATAATTCCCAGCGGAATCGTTACATAGTAGGTGCGGTTGTTTCTCTCCTCTGTGATGGGGACGTCCACGATGATCAAAGTATACTCGTCTTCGATCGTAATACGAGACATTTCTTCCGCATCGAGTGGTGCTCGAAGATCGGCAATGTCAATGTCAAAGGCATTGGCGATTTCCAACGACTCATTTTGTGTAGGATTGACGAGGTTGATCCAAGTACCCGGTTCAAGCGTGTCGATCTCTTTAAATTCAGTTGTTGTTGAGAGAAAAACTTGTTTCATATCCCCTATCCTTTCCTACTATTCAGTGATTCATTTTTTGCACCGTACTATTATACTATAAAAACAGCTTTTTGGGTAATAGAATTTCACATTTTTTGGTATAATGGAAAGCAATAATGGACTAGAAAGAACAAAGATGCAAGATAAAATTGTGATTCATGGGGCGCGTGCCCATAACTTAAAAAATATTGATGTGGAGATTCCGCGAGACAAGCTGGTTGTTGTGACTGGTTTGTCTGGGTCTGGGAAATCCAGTCTGGCTTTTGATACCCTCTATGCTGAGGGGCAACGTCGCTATGTAGAGAGTTTATCAGCCTATGCTCGCCAGTTTTTGGGTAATATGGAAAAACCAGATGTGGATGCCATTGATGGTCTCAGCCCAGCTATTTCCATCGACCAAAAAACGACTAGCAAAAACCCACGCTCGACCGTGGGAACGACGACTGAAATCAATGATTATCTGCGTCTCCTCTACGCACGTGTGGGGACGCCTTACTGTATCAACGGGCATGGGGCTATCAAGGCTTCTTCTGTGGAGCAAATTGTGGATAAGGTTTTGGTGTTGCCAGAACGCCAACGTCTGCAAATTTTAGCTCCTGTCATTCGTAAGAAAAAAGGGCAACATAAGAGCGTCATTGAAAAGGTTCAGAAAGATGGTTATGTCCGCGTCCGAGTGGATGGGGAGGTCTATGATGTGACCGAAGTGCCAGAGTTGTCCAAGAGCAGACAACACAATATTGATGTCGTGGTTGACCGTATTGTTATCAAGGAGGGTATCCGTAGTCGTCTCTTTGATTCCATTGAGGCTGCCCTTCGTATTGCAGAAGGCTATGTGATTATCGACACTATGGACGATTCGGAGTTGTTGTTCTCTGAGCACTATGCCTGTCCAGTTTGTGGTTTTACCGTACCAGAGTTAGAGCCTCGTCTCTTCTCCTTCAATGCTCCTTTTGGTTCTTGCAGTGAGTGTGACGGTTTGGGCATCAAGCTGGAGGTGGATATCGACCTAGTAGTGCCAGATGCTAGCAAAACGCTACGTGAGGGGGCTTTGGCGCCTTGGAATCCTATCTCATCTAACTACTATCCAAATATGCTAGAGCAGGCCATGACAGCCTTTGGAGTGGATATGGATAAGCCCTTTGAGGACTTGTCAGAAGAAGATAAGAACTTGATTCTCTACGGCTCGGATGGCAAAGAATTTCATTTCCACTATGAAAATGAATTTGGTGGTGTGCGCGATATCGACATTCCTTTTGAGGGAGTTGTCAATAATATCAAACGTCGTTACCATGAGACTAACAGTGATTACACGCGCACCCAGATGCGTCTCTACATGAATGAGCTGACCTGCGGGACTTGTCACGGCTACCGTCTCAATGACCAGGCCTTGTCTGTCCGTGTGGGTGGTGAGCAAGGACCACATATTGGTGAAATCTCAGACCTGTCTATCGCAGACCACTTGGACTTGGTGAGCCAGCTGACCTTATCTGAAAATGAGGCCATCATTGCTCGGCCTATCCTAAAGGAAATCAAGGATCGTTTGACCTTCCTTAATAACGTGGGCCTCAACTATCTAACTCTGTCACGTTCGGCAGGAACCCTTTCAGGTGGGGAGAGTCAGCGTATTCGCTTGGCAACTCAGATTGGTTCCAACCTATCAGGTGTCCTTTATATCCTGGATGAGCCGTCGATTGGTCTTCACCAGAGGGATAATGACCGCCTGATTGCTAGTCTGAAAAAGATGCGCGACTTGGGCAATACTCTCATCGTGGTGGAACACGACGAAGATACTATGCGCGAGGCGGATTACCTGATTGACGTTGGTCCCGGTGCCGGTGTTTTTGGTGGGGAGATTGTTGCCGCAGGAACCCCCAAGCAGGTGGCTCGTAACAGCAAGTCTATCACAGGACAGTATCTATCAGGAAAACGCGCGATTCCTGTACCGTCAGAACGCCGTGTTGGCAATGGTCGCTTTATCGAAGTGACAGGTGCGCGTGAGAACAACTTGCAAAATATCACCGCTCGCTTCCCACTCGGGAAATTCATTGCGGTAACAGGCGTTTCTGGCTCAGGGAAATCAACCTTAATCAACAGCATCCTCAAAAAAGCCATTGCCCAGAAGCTTAACCGCAATTCAGACAAACCTGGTAAGTTTAAGACGATTACAGGGATTGAGCATGTAGACCGCTTGATTGACATTGACCAGAGCCCGATCGGACGAACGCCGAGGTCCAACCCGGCTACCTATACGGGGGTCTTTGACGATATACGTGACCTTTTTGCCCAGACAAATGAGGCTAAGATTCGTGGTTACAAAAAGGGGCGTTTCAGTTTCAACGTCAAGGGTGGTCGTTGCGAAGCCTGTTCAGGTGACGGGATTATCAAGATCGAGATGCACTTTTTGCCTGATGTTTACGTGGCTTGTGAAGTCTGCCATGGGACTCGCTACAACAGTGAAACCCTAGAAGTGCACTACAAGGAAAAAAATATCTCGCAGGTTTTGGACATGACCGTCAACGATGCGGTGGAATTCTTCCAACATATTCCAAAAATTCAACGCAAACTTCAGACCATCAAGGATGTGGGGCTGGGCTATGTAACGCTAGGTCAACCGGCTACCACCCTTTCTGGGGGAGAAGCCCAGCGTATGAAGTTGGCTAGCGAACTCCATAAACGCTCGACAGGAAAATCTTTCTACATTCTGGATGAGCCGACGACAGGGCTTCATACCGAGGATATCGCTCGCTTGCTTAAAGTCTTGGCTCGCTTTGTCGACGATGGCAATACCGTCCTTGTTATCGAGCACAATCTAGATGTTATCAAGACAGCAGACCATATTATTGACCTAGGACCTGAGGGCGGTGTCGGTGGTGGAACCATCATCGCAACAGGAACTCCAGAAGAAGTAGCGGCCAACGAAGCCAGCTACACAGGACACTATTTGAAAGGAAAGTTACATCATGAATAAACGTGTACAAGCATTTCTAGCTAAAATGCAAGAAAAAGAACTAGATGGCATCATTATCAATAACCTTAAAAATGTTTACTACTTGACTGGTTTTTGGGGCTCAAACGGAACAGTCTTCATCAGCCGTGACCGTCAGGTTTTGGTGACAGACTCTCGCTATATCATTGCTGCTAAGCAAGAAGTAACAGGTTTTGAGATTGTGGCTGACCGCGATGAATTGGCTGTTATTGCAGGCATTGTTAAGGATATGGGCTTGTCTCGTATCGGTTTTGAGGACGAGATTTCGGTCTCTTATTACCACCGCATGCAGGCAGCGTTTGCAGGGATCAACTTGCTTCCACAGACTCAGTTTGTAGAAGCACTTCGTATGATTAAGGATGAAGCGGAGATTGCGACTATTCGTAAGGCATGTTCCATCTCAGATCAAGCTTTTCGCGATGCGCTTGACTTTATCAAACCTGGAAAGACTGAGATCGAAATTGCCAACTTCCTTGACTTCCGCATGCGGGAGCTAGGAGCATTTGGCTTATCCTTTGATACAATCCTAGCAAGCGGTATCAACTCTTCCAAACCTCATGCTCATCCAATGCACAAACCGGTTGAAGCGGGAGAAGCCATCACCATGGACTTCGGCTGTCTCTACGACCACTATGTCAGCGATATGACACGTACCATCTATCTAGGCCATGTCAGTGACGAGCAAGCAGAAATCTACAACACAGTTTTGAAAGCCAACCAAGCTCTGATTGACCAAGCCAAGGCAGGTCTAGGTTTCCGTGACTTTGACAAAATCCCTCGTGATATTATCATCGAGGCAGGCTATGGTGACTACTTTACTCACGGTATTGGCCACGGTATCGGACTGGATATCCACGAAGAACCCTACTTTAGCCAAACTTCCAAAGAAGTCATTAAATCTGGTATGGTCTTGACTGATGAACCGGGTATCTATATTGAAGGTAAATACGGGGTTCGTATTGAGGATGATATCCTGATTACAGATAACGGTTGTGAGTTATTGACACTTGCTCCAAAAGAATTGATTGTTATCTAAAAAATGAGATAAATCATTGACTTTTATATTTTAAAGGTTTATACTGATAGACGAAAACGGTAGGTGAGGCTACCATAGGGATACGGATGACTACCGCAAAGCAGTGGAGACACTACTCGTTGGTCAACAGTCCTGGTCGCGAAGGCCAAGACTAAGCTCATTTCATTGCCCTATGGAGTTAAAGCTTGAACGAAAAAACAGATAATTAGTTTTTTAATCCTGCCATAAAATGGCAGGATTTTCTACTGTTTTAGAACAGGGAAAGGAGACAGACGATGCAAATTGACGACCACCCAGAACCGCACATACACAGCCAATCGCTGATTTGTGTCGTTCTGCCCTTATAAAGTGATTGGTCTCTGTGTATGAAACACATCATTCATACAGATAGGAGAAACCAATGAAAACTACAAAAGAAAGATTAGCAACATCTATTCGCACACCTTTAAACGAAACTCTATCTTTTTATAAGACAAGTCTAACAGGCTTGACTGAGGAGCAGGTGGAGAAAAATCGTGACCTATATGGCGAAAACACCATCACCAAGGGTCAAGAAGACAGTATCCTTAAAAAGATTTACGAATCTATTATCAATCCATTTACAATCATCCTCCTGGTCATCGCTATGATCTCCATGGTGACCAATGTCTGGTTGGCGAAGCCTGGACAAGAAGATCCGACGACCTCTATCATCATCGTCGTTCTCGTTCTAATTTCTGGTGGCATTCGATTTGTCCAAGAACTGCGAAGCGACAAAGCTGCGACCAATCTTTCAAAAATGATTGTGAATACAGCTACGGTTATTCGCGAAGGCCAGAGTTTAGAGATCGCAATTGAAGATTTGGTCGTTGGAGATATAGTCAAATTGAGTGCTGGGGATATGATTCCGGCAGACCTCCTTTTGATTGAATCACGTGATTTCTTTGTTCAACAGTCTGGCTTGACGGGTGAAAGTGATTCGGTTGAAAAATTGGCTTTGTCAAAAATGAGTCAGTCAAATTTTGATAGTCTGCTAGAAGCAGAAGCGCTCGCCTTCATGGGAACCAATGTGATATCAGGAAGCGCCAAGGCTTTGATTCTAGCGGTCGGTGATGACACCATGATGGGAGAGATCGAGCAGACTCTCAATACTTATGACGAGCCTACCTCTTTCGAACGGGATATGAACAGTATCTCCTGGCTTTTAATCCGTTTGATGTTGGTCATGGTTCCCATCGTATTTCTTTCCAATGGTTTGACGGATGGCGATTGGTTAGAAGCTGGCGTATTTGCTTTGAGCGTGGGTGTCGGGCTTACACCTGAGATGCTTCCCATGATCATCACGGCCAGTCTAGCAAAAGGCTCTATTATCATGGCCAAGGAAAAAGTCGTCATTAAAAAACTCAATGCCATACAAGATCTAGGTGCTATTGATATCCTTTGTACGGATAAAACTGGAACCCTTACCCAAGACGAAATTGTCCTTGAATATCCTTTGGATATACATGGAGATTTGGATTTATCTGTGTTGAGACGTGCCTATCTCAATTCCTATTTTCAAACTGGTTTGAAAAATTTAATGGACAGAGCGATCATTAAACGTACGGAAAAAGAAGCCAAAGAACACGCACTCTTGCAAAATCTAGATCAAACCTTTCAAAAAATAGATGAATTGCCCTTTGATTTTGAACGCAGACGGATGAGTGTCATCGTCAAGGATGAGAACGAAGTTGTTAGTTTGGTAACCAAGGGTGCCCTAGAGGAAATGCTTGCGATTTCAACCCATGTGGAATATCAAGATCAGATTAGCCCTCTGACGGATGATATCCGAGTGGAAATCTTAAAAGAAGTGGACCAACTCAATCAACAGGGCTTACGAGTCTTGGGAGTCGCTTATAAAACAGGTTTAAAGGAAGGTTTTGCTTACTCTGTTGAAGATGAAAAGGAGATGATTCTAACAGGATATCTTGCCTTCCTAGATCCACCAAAACCATCTGCAGCCCCTGCTATCCAAGCTTTATTAGAGTATGGTGTTCAAACCAAGATCTTGACTGGGGATAATGAGAAGGTAACCCAAGCAGTATGCGAAAAAGTTGGTTTAGACGTTGATCAAATCTTGTTGGGTTCTGATATTGATGCCATGACGGACGAAGAGTTGTCCCAAGCAGTTGAGAAGGTGACGGTCTTTGCCAAACTCTCTCCGGATCAAAAAGCACGAATCATTTTGCAAATTAAATCTAATGGACACTGTGTCGGCTATATGGGAGATGGGATCAATGATGCCCCTTCTATGAAAGTAGCAGATGTTGGGATTTCTGTTGATACAGCAGTAGATATTGCCAAAGAGACAGCTGATGTCATTTTGCTGGATAAGGATTTGATGGTGCTTGAAAAAGGTCTGGTTGAAGGACGCAAAGTCTATGCCAATATGACCAAATATATCAAGATGACGGTCAGCTCTAATTTCGGGAATATTCTTTCACTCTTAGTGTCTGGTATCTTTTTACCTTTCCTCCCTATGGCTCCGATTCACTTGATTGTGTTAAACCTAGTCTATGATCTTTCTTGCATCGCCTTGCCATTTGATAATGTGGATGAAGACTTTTTGAAGCATCCTCATAAGTGGGAAGCCAAGTCCATTACTCGCTTTATGATTTGGATGGGTCCGATTTCTTCTGCCTTTGATATTTTGA
>CAUVMH010000002.1:0-55717 GCA_963552835.1 uncultured Streptococcus sp.
TGGGTGACCACTTCCACTTGCTTGTCCCTTATGCCAATCCTCAGGAAGGACAGGGAACCTTTTTCTTCCCTTCAGACCAGCTGTTTCATCTAGACAAGGTCTTTTATGCGGGTCTAGCCTATCTTCTAGTTTTTGGGATTTGTTATAGTTTCGGACGTTTTATCGGTTTGTTCCTGCACTTGATTCCAACTAAAAAGCTCGATGTCAAATGGTTGCGTATCGGATCAGGCCTTTTGTCTCTATTGGTAACCTTATTTGTCTTGCAAATGGCTCTGACCATCCTTGCAACGGTGCCTCTGGCAGTCATTCAAAATTCACTCGAAAAAAGTATAGTAGCCAAACATATCATCCAAAGTGTCCCTTTTACGACAAATCTTATCAAACAACTCTGGGTGACAAATTTAATCGGATAAAAAGGGCGGGATTTTTCCTAGCCCTTTGTTTACAGATTGGACGACTAAGTCAAAACTTCTAGTTGCTATAATCTTGTAAACAAGCATACAAGGAAAGAATATGAATACAAAAATACTAGAAACCTTAGAATTTAATAAAATCAAGGCCTTGTTTGAACCGCATCTCCTGACAGAACAAGGACTAGAGGAGCTAAAAGGCTTGACCCCAACTGCCAAGGTGGATAAGATCAAGCAAGCCTTTACAGAGATGGAGGAAATGCAAGCTCTATTTGTGGAGCAGCCTCACTTTACCATCCTAGCGACACATGAGATTTCAGCTGTTTGCAAGCGTCTGGAGATGGGGGCGGACCTCAATATCGAGGAATTTCTACTCCTCAAACGGGTCTTACTTGCTAGCAGAGAGTTGCAAAGTTTTTATGCCAATCTTGAAAATGTACGCTTGGAGCAGTTGGCGAGATGGTTTGAAAAACTGCATGATTTTCCACACTTGCAAGGGAGTCTCCAAGCCCTAAATGACGCAGGATTTATCGAGAATTTCGCCAGCGAAGAACTAGCACGCATTCGTCGGAAAATCCATGATAGCGAGAGTCAGGTCCGAGATGTCTTACACGACCTGCTCAAGCAAAAAGCTCAGATGTTGACGGAAGGCATAATTGCTAGCAGAAATGGGCGTCAGGTTTTACCTGTCAAAAACACCTACCGTAACAAGATTGCGGGTGTTGTTCATGATATCTCTGCCAGTGGGAATACGGTCTACATCGAGCCACGTGAGGTCGTGAAACTGAGCGAAGAAATCGCTAGTCTGCGAGCTGACGAACGCTATGAGATGAATCGCATTCTGCAGGAGCTATCGGAACGGGTCCGTCCTCATGCTGCTGAGATTGCTAATGATGCTTGGATTATCGGCCATCTGGATCTGATTCGTGCCAAGGTGCGTTTCATTCAAGAAAGACAAGCAGTCGTTCCTCAACTTTCAGAGAACCAAGAGATTCAACTCCTTCATGTTCGCCATCCTTTGGTCAAAAATGCAGTGGCAAACGATGTACACTTTGGTGAGGAATTAACAGCTATTGTCATTACAGGTCCGAATACAGGTGGGAAGACCATCATGCTCAAAACCCTGGGCTTGACTCAACTTATGGCCCAATCTGGCTTGCCCATTTTAGCTGATAAGGGGAGCCGTGTCGGTGTTTTCGAGGAAATCTTCGCCGATATTGGGGATGAGCAGTCTATCGAGCAAAGCTTATCTACCTTCTCCAGCCACATGACCAATATCGTAGATATTCTTGGCAAGGTCAATCAGCACTCGCTCTTATTACTAGATGAACTTGGCGCAGGTACCGATCCGCAGGAAGGAGCAGCCCTTGCCATGGCTATTTTGGAGGATCTTCGTCTGCGTCAGGTCAAGACTATGGCGACGACCCACTATCCAGAGCTCAAGGCCTACGGTATCGAAACAGCCTTTGTGCAAAATGCCAGTATGGAGTTTGATACAGCCAGTCTGCGTCCGACCTATCGCTTTATGCAGGGAGTTCCTGGCCGAAGCAATGCCTTTGAAATTGCTAAACGTCTGGGCTTGTCAGATGTCATCGTAGGAGATGCCAGCCAGCAGGTCAATCAAGATAATGACGTCAATCGCATCATTGAACAATTGGAAGAGCAGACGCTTGAAAGCCGTAAACGCTTGGACAATATCCGTGAGGTGGAGCAAGAAAATCTAAAGATGAACCGAGCACTCAAAAAACTCTACAATGAGCTCAATCGTGAAAAAGAAACCGAGCTCAACAAGGCGCGTGAACAGGCTGCCGAGATTGTGGAACTTGCTCTAAGTGAGAGTGACCAGATTCTCAAGAACCTCCATAGTAAGTCTCAACTCAAACCCCATGAAATCATTGAAGCCAAGGCTGAGCTGAAGAAATTGGCCCCTGAAAAAGTCGACTTGTCTAAAAACAAGGTCCTTCAAAAGGCCAAGAAAAAACGAGCTCCAAAGGTGGGAGATGACATTGTAGTTCTCAGTTATGGCCAACGTGGAACCTTGACCAATCAACTTAAGGACGGCCGTTGGGAAGCCCAAGTTGGTTTGATCAAGATGACCTTGGAAGAGAAAGAATTTGACCTTGTTCAGACTCAGCAAGAAGCCCCAGTCAAGAAAAAACAAGTCAATGTCGTCAAACGTGCTTCTGGTCGTGGTCCGCAAGCCAGATTGGATCTCCGAGGCAAACGGTACGAAGAGGCCATGAATGAGCTGGACGCCTTTATCGACCAAGCCCTGCTCAATAACATGGCTCAGGTAGACATCATCCATGGTATCGGAACGGGAGTCATCCGTGAGGGCGTCACCAAATACCTACAAAGAAACAAGCATGTCAAGACTTTCGGTTATGCTCCGCAGAATGCTGGAGGTAGTGGCGCAACCATTGTGACCTTTAAAGGATAGAAAAAGAGTGTTTCTCTTTTTTTGAAAAAGAAGTGAAAATCCATCTTTTTTCAAATAATATATTGACAAAAGCTAACTTTTCTTGTAGAATAATAAAAAATAAAATACTAACACCGAATGAAGTTTAATAGAAATGGGAAAAAGTTTGTTTTCCATAACTGTAAATGGACGGAACTCTGGAGAGACCGTAAAGGCACCGAAGGGGCAAGGCAGGAAACTGCTCAAACTCTCAGGTAAAAGGACAGAGCTAAGATAGACTGCTTTTTGGCATTTATCTAGGCATTCCAGAGTACATGTATCTTGCATGTGCTCTTTCTTTTGGGGTTGAAAAGATAGGAGTAGGACATGTTAGAATTGCTAAAAGCGCTTGATGCTTTCGTTTGGGGACCTCCCCTCTTACTGTTATTGGTCGGAACGGGTATCTATCTGACCATCCGACTAGGACTTTTACAGCTAGCTCGTCTCCCCAAGGCCTTTCAGTTGATCTTTACCAAGGACAAGGGACATGGAGATGTGTCAAGTTTTGCTGCTCTATGTACAGCCCTTGCAGCTACTGTTGGAACGGGAAATATCATCGGAGTCGCGACAGCCATTAAGGTTGGTGGGCCAGGTGCTCTCTTTTGGATGTGGATGGCTGCCTTCTTTGGGATGGCAACCAAGTATGCAGAAGGCTTGCTGGCTATCAAGTACCGCACCAAGGATGCAAATGGGGCTGTAGCTGGAGGACCCATGCACTACATTCTTTTGGGAATGGGAGAAAAGTGGCGTCCCCTTGCTATCTTCTTTGCCCTAGCTGGTGTATTGGTGGCGCTTCTAGGAATTGGTACCTTTACCCAAGTCAATTCGATTACAGAATCCATTCAAAATACGGCTCAAGTGGAACCAGCTATCACGACTCTGATTTTATCCATTTTTGTAGGGATTGCCGTCTTTGGTGGCCTCAAATCCATATCAAAAGTTTCGACAGCAGTGGTTCCTTTTATGGCTATTGTCTATATTCTGGGAACTCTTACAGTTATTCTCTTTAATATCGAGAAAATCCCAGCTACGCTTGCACTCATCTTTACTTCAGCCTTTAGTCCAGCTGCTGCGGTAGGTGGTTTTGCAGGTGCTAGTATTCGGATGGCTATCCAAAATGGTGTGGCGCGAGGAGTCTTCTCTAATGAATCTGGTCTTGGTTCAGCTCCCATTGCAGCTGCTGCAGCTAAGACAAATGAGCCTGTTGAGCAAGGCTTGATTTCTATGACAGGAACATTTATTGATACGTTGATTATCTGTACTCTGACAGGTTTAACCATCTTGGTAACTGGTGTTTGGAGTGGTGATTTGAATGGAGTTGCCTTGACTCAGTCAGCCTTTTCAACAGTTTTTTCACACTTTGGATCTGCCCTCTTGACCATCTTCCTTGTACTCTTTGCCTTTACGACGATTCTCGGCTGGAACTACTACGGAGAACGCTGTTTTGAGTTTCTCTTTGGCGTTCGCTTTATCTGGCTCTATCGAGTGGTCTTTGTGCTCATGGTCTTGTTGGGAGGATTTATCGAGTTGGATATGGTTTGGATTATCGCAGATATCGTCAATGCCTTGATGGCTTTACCAAACTTGATTGCCCTCTTAGTCTTGTCGCCAGTCGTCATTGCTGAGACTAAAAAGTATTTTAAACACTAACCCAATCACACTTTTAGTGTGATTTTTTTCATTTCATAGACATTTCCTATCAAGGCGATTGAAAATATATATTATCCAAGGGGGAAATTCTATGATAGACTAAATGACAATAAAATGAAAAGAGGTTTCTTATGACAACATTTACCATCCACACAGTAGAATCAGCACCAGCAGAAGTGAAAGAAGTCCTTGAAACAGTACAAAAAGACAACAATGGCTATATTCCCAACCTAATCGGTCTCTTGGCCAATGCTCCAACCGCCCTTGAAGCCTACCGAACTGTCGGAGCCATCAACCGTCGCAATAGCCTGACACCAGTGGAACGCGAAGTAGTGCAAATCACAGCTGCCGTAACCAATGGTTGTGCTTTCTGCGTCGCAGGTCATACTGCCTTTTCGATCAAACAAATCCAGATGAATGATGATCTTCTCCAAGCCCTCCGCAACCGTACTCCAATCGAGACAGATCCAAAACTAGATACTCTAGCTAAGTTTACCTTGGCGGTTATCAATACCAAAGGGCGTGTGGGAGATGAAGCCTTGACTGAATTTTTGGAAGCTGGCTACACGCAACAAAATGCCTTGGATGTGGTTCTCGGTGTTAGTCTTGCTAGCCTCTGCAACTATGCCAACAACCTGGCTAATACGCCGATCAATCCAGAATTGCAACCGTATGCTTAATTCATATCTGAGAAAAAATGAAGTCTGAAATAATCGAACTTCATTTTTTAAGTCCTCATTTAAGCGCTTTTATGCTATACTAATAATAACATGATTATTGGAGGCTCGAATGAAAAAGCTCCCCTTGGTATTTTCTGGCTGTTTATTAGGTTTAGCAGGTGCAGGAAATCTGATTGCAGATACTTGGCCAGTTCTGTCGCATTTATTGAGTCTGATTGGTTTGGTGTTGTGGATTTTCTTTCTTATTCTTCATCTTTTTAATTGGGAAGAAACCAAGCAAGAATTGACCAAGCCCCCTCTTTTGTCTGGGATGGCCACTTTTCCCATGGCTGGGATGATTTTATCGACCTATGTCTTTCGCATATTTCATGCTCTTCCTTTGCTAGCACAAGGGATCTGGTGGTTTTCCTTTCTCTTGGATTTAGCTTTGATTGCTACTTTTACCATCAAATTTGCCTGCCCAGGTCGAAAGACTAATGCGACTCCAAGCTGGACGGTACTCTATGTGGGGATAGCAGTAGCAGCCTTGACCTATCCCCTTGTCGGCATCATTGAAATTGCCTATGCGACCTTGAGTTTTGGTTTTGTCTTGACCTTCTATCTCTATCCCCTTATTTATAGGGATTTAAAGAAAACTCCACTCCCAGCGGCCTTGCTTGGACAGGAAGGAATCTACTGTGCTCCCTTTTCTCTACTCCTGGCATCCCTAGTTCGAGTTGGAGGAGCAGGTTTACCGACTTGGCTCTTGATCGTCATGATTTTGGCATCTCAATCCTTCTTTTTCTTTGTTTTAACTCGCTTGCCCAATATTTTAAAACAAGGATTTCAACCAGCCTTCTCAGCCCTCACTTTTCCAACAATTATCACAGCTACTTCGCTCAAGATGGCTCAGGGAATTTTGAAACTTCCATTTCTGGATTATCTGGTGTTGGCTGAAACTGTTCTATGCCTAACTATTTTATTCTTTGTATTGGGTGCTTATCTGATTTGGTTACGAAAAAAGGTCTAGCTAGAAATAGCTAAACCTTATTTTTATGGTTTGATAACTTCAGCTCCACCCATATATGGACGAAGAACTTCTGGGATGGTCACAGCACCATCTGCGTTTTGGTAGTTTTCAAGAATTGCAGCCACTGTACGTCCAACTGCAAGTCCAGAACCGTTCAAAGTGTGAAGGAGTTTTACCTTGCCATCGGCTTCATCTCGGTAACGGATTTGAGCACGACGGGCTTGGAAATCTTCTGTATTTGAACAGCTTGAGATTTCACGGTAGGTATTTTGGGCTGGAATCCAAACTTCCAAGTCGTAAGTCTTAGCAGCTGAGAAGCCCATGTCTCCAGTAGAGAGTGCAACGACACGGTACGGAAGGTTGAGTTTTTGAAGGATGTTTTCAGCGTTGGTTGTCATTTTTTCTAATTCTTCATAAGATTCCTCTGGTTTGGCAAATTTGACCATTTCAACCTTGTGGAATTGGTGCAGACGAATCAAACCACGAGTATCACGACCAGCTGAACCAGCCTCAGAACGGAATGACGGACTCATAGCGGTAAAGTAGATTGGTAGGTCTTTACCGTCAAGGATTTCATCGCGATAGTAGTTTGTCAAAGGCACTTCGGCGGTAGGAATAAGGACATAATTAGTGTCTTTCAATTCAAAAGTGTCTTCCTTGAATTTTGGATATTGACCAGTACCAAACATAGAATCATGGTTAACCATGTATGGTGTGATGACTTCAGTATAGCCCTCTTTTCCATGTTCATCCAACATGAAGTTGTAGATAGCGCGTTCCAAACGAGCACCAAGCCCTTTATAGAAGAGGAAGCGAGCACCAGTAACTTTTGCTCCACGTTCCCAGTCAAGGATACCCAAGTCTTCACCAAGATCCCAGTGAGCTTTTGGTTCAAAGTCAAACTCGCGTGGAGTCCCCCAACGGCGAACTTCCACATTGTCATCTTCATCGGCTCCGATAGGAACACTGTCAGCAGGGATATTTGGAAGAGTAGTGGTAAATTCTGTCAATTTGGCATCGATGTCCGCCAGTTCAGCATCCAAGGCTTTGATTTCAGCAGATAGGGTTTGCATCGCAGCAATTTTGTCATCGGCATTTTCCTTATTGCGCTTAGATTGGGCAATCTCAGCAGAAACCGTGTTGCGTTCTGCCTTAAGGTTTTCAACCTTGACCAAGATGTCACGACGTTTAGCATCGATTTCTTTCATCTCGTTTAAGACAGCAGGATCTACACCACGTGTAGCCAATTTTTCTGCAACAGCATCAAAGTCTGTACGAATACGTTTAATATCTAACATAAGAACTCCTTTATGAAAAAACACACCTGACAAAGCGTTGGAGTGGCAGGGCCACGGTTCCATCCAACTTCACAGGTGTGCACTTGATTGTGTATGTAATTGTTACTAACGGTAGAATTTCACTTACCCCTCCTATCTGCTCGCAGCATCCGCAGACTTTCTGGAAGAAGGAGATAACCTACTTATCCGTTGCTATGATTATACTAAAGTTTCTACTTTTTTGCAAATAGATTTTTGAATTTTTGACCAATAGTCTGGAGTAAAGTAGGAAGTTTCACAACCTTGTCATTGCCAAGTTTTTCCCGAGCGATTTTGAGAATGGCTCCAGAGTCTTTGGAAGCAAAGAGGAATTTTCCTTGATCAGTGAAGACTTCAAAGTGGCGACTGATTTTGCGACCACTTACGTTGGCTCCAATTTGCTGAATACTGGACCAGGGAATTTGGATATATTGTTCGACATTGACATCAGGATAAAACTCTAAGGCTTGATCCCCAACTAGAAATTTTCCGACTTTTCCCGAGATGGAAAGATAGGATGTTCCAGTGGTTTGTAGGTCAATGACTTTATTGAGTGATTGGGCCATGATTAATCTTCCTTACTTTCATCGAAAAAGGCGTGGTAGAGAGCCTTGATAGCTGCCTTTTCTTGCTCTTTATTGACAACAAACATGATGGAAACTTCACTTGAGCCTTGGGACATCATCTGGATGTTGATTTTGTTTTCAGATAGAGCGCGTGTTGCCGTAGCTGTTACCCCGATATGACTCTTCATCTTTTCTCCGACAATCATAATGATTGAAAGGTCGTGTTCGATTTCAGCATGGTCCACTTCGGCTTTTTGAACTAACTGACGCAGAATTTCTTCCTCCTTGATAGGAGTCAATTCACGGGAACGAAGGATGATTGAAAGATCGTCGATACCTGTTGGCATATGTTCCCAACCAATGTTAAGATCTTCAAGGATTTGAAGAATCTTACGACCGAATCCAACCTCGCGGTTCATAAGGTATTTTGACATGTTGATGCTGACGAATCCAGAATCACCAGCGATCCCAACGACTGGGAATTTATCGCTACTGTGTTTTAGAACGATACGAGTTCCTGGATGATCAGGGTTGTTGGTATTCTTGATAACAAGAGGAATTTTTCCGCGGTAGGCAGGTAGAAGGGCCTCATCATGAAGGACAGAAAATCCGGCGTAAGCCAACTCACGCATTTCACGGTAGGTTAATTCAGGAATGGAGTGTGGTTGATGGATAATACCAGGGTGGGCAGCGAAGATACCGTCTACGTCCGTAAAGTTTTCATAGAGATCAGCCTTAACACCTGCTGCGATAATGGAACCAGTAATATCTGAACCCCCACGTGAGAAAGTACAGATTTGATTTTCCTTAGTCACACCAAAGAAACCAGGGATGACAAGGACTTCGTTGCTATCAGCCAAGCCTTCAATCTTGTCATAACTAGATGGAATGATACGTGCGTTTCCTGGTTCACTTGTGACAACGATTCCAGCTTCTCTTGGATGAACATAACGTGCATCAATGCCGTTTTGGTTAAAGTAGGCTGCAATGAGTTTGGCATTGTTATTTTCTCCAGCTGCTAAGAAAGTATCGTAGAGAAATTCATTGTCTTCTATAGGAAGAGTTGCCAAGGCCCGAATGCTTTTAGAAATCTTTTCTAAAACGGCAGGTTTTAGGCCTAGTTCACTAACCATAGCGGCATAACGGTCAATGATCCAGCTTTGACTAGCGTTGATATCATTTCCCGCCACATAGTCGCGATAGTATTTAATCAAGGCATCGGTTACTTTAGTATCTTCAGCATTGCGTTTTCCGGGTGCAGAAACGACTACAAAACGGCGTTCCTTATCACTTTTAACGATGTTTAAAACTTTTTCTAACTGACCAGCAGAGGCAAGCGAACTTCCACCAAATTTTACAACCTTCATAAGGACTCCTCAAGTAAGTATTTTATACGATTATAGCAGAAAGAGGGGCATTTTTCAATGAAGAAAATAGCTCCCTGTTACAATAGAAGTAAATGCTAACTTATTCTGAAAAGCGACAACAGTTTAAAAGTAAGAGAGTCAAATTTCACTCACACTCATAAATGATGGGTAAATAATCAGCTGAGACACTTTCCTTTAGTTTTTCCTTGCCTCTTTATCCAAAAAAAGGTATACTTTGAAAATAAAATAATTTCATTGCCTTACAAAAGAAAAGGAGAAGCTATGAATCATATCTTATATCAGATCGTAGATGATCTTGCTATTATTACTTTGAATCGTCCAGAAGTGGCAAATGGTTTCCATATCCCAATGTGTGAGGAGATTTTAGAAGCTTTGACCCTAGCAGAGCAGGATCAAGCTGTTCAGTTCATCTTGATTAATGCTAATGGGAAGGTCTTTTCAGTTGGGGGAGACTTGGTTGAGATGAAGCGTGCAGTGGATGAGGACGACATTCCTTCTTTGAATAAGATTGCAGAATTAGTCAATACAATTTCTTTTAAAATCAAGCAAATTCCTAAACCCGTTTTGATGGAGGTAGATGGAGCAGTTGCAGGTGCTGCGGCAAATATGGCAGTAGCAGTTGATTTTTGCTTGGCGACTGACAAGGCAAAATTCATCCAAGCCTTTGTTGGAGTTGGGTTGGCGCCGGACGCTGGTGGGATTCATCTCTTGAGTCGTAGTATCGGGGTAACACGAGCTGCACAACTTGCTATGACAGGTGAAGCCTTGACCGCAGAAAAAGCACTGGAATGGGGCGTAGTATACCGCGTTTGTGAAGCTGACAAATTAGAAAAAACAAGAGAACAAGTTCTGAAAAAATTAAGACGAGGTTCAGCAAACTCGTACGCAGCGATTAAAAAATTGGTTTGGGAAAGTCAATTTAAAGATTGGCAAGATTATGCCGAATTGGAATTGAAACTGCAGGAATCTTTATCTTTAACTGAAGATTTTAAAGAAGGGGTCCGAGCACATTCTGAAAGAAGAAGACCAAAATTTTCAGGAAAATAAAAAAATACTTGCACAATTCTTTGAAGTTTGTTATACTTTTTCTATCAAATGTTTTGATTGTGAAAGTTTTTTGAGGAGGAGGGAAAAAGTTTGGACTACCAACAAGTAAATGATTATTTAACATCTATTTTCAATAACGTCCTTGTGATTGAGGAGGTTAGCTTACGAGGTAGTCGATTCAAAGACATCTCCATCAAAGAAATGCACACGATTGATGTGATTGGGAAGTTCCCTGAGGCGACGCCTAGTAAGGTTTCCAAAGAACTGATGGTGACCCTGGGAACAGTTACGACCAGCTTGAATAACCTAGAAAGAAAGGGTTACATTGAGCGTATTCGTTCTGACCAAGACCGTCGTGTGGTCTATCTGCATTTGACAAAGAAAGGTCGTTTGCTTCACCGCCTTCACAAACGATTCCACAAGGCCATGGTCGAAAGAATTATTGACGGCATGAGTCCCGAGGAAAAGAAAGTCATGGGCAGAGGCTTGACGAACCTTTATCAATTTTTGGAGGATTTGAAATAATGGCCTTTGCTAAAATAAGCCAAGTTGCTCATTATGTTCCAGAGCAAGTGGTCACTAATCATGACTTGGCTCAAATCATGGATACAAGCGATGAGTGGATTTCAAGTCGGACAGGAATTAAACAGAGACATATCTCAAAAACAGAGTCTACAAGTGACTTGGCGACAGAAGTTGCGAAGAGCTTATTGGATAAAGGAAGCTTAACAGCGGATCAGATTGATTTTATCATTGTAGCGACGATTACTCCTGATTCGATGATGCCTTCTACAGCAGCTCGGGTTCAGGCAAATATCGGAGCTCATAGAGCTTTCGCCTTTGATCTGACGGCAGCTTGCAGTGGCTTTGTATTCGCTCTCTCAACTGCAGAAAAGTTTTTAAGTTCTGGACAGTTCAAAAAAGGGATTGTTATCGGGGCTGAAACCTTATCCAAGGCAGTTGATTGGTCTGATCGTTCGACAGCTGTTCTCTTTGGAGATGGTGCTGGTGGTGTTCTCTTGGAAGCGAGCGAAACACGTCACTTCCTTGTGGAAAGTCTCTATACAGATGGCTCTCGGAGCGAGTGTTTGACCTATGGTCAAACGGCTTTGGCTTCGCCTTTCTCAGATCAAGAAGCAGTTCCTGCTTTTCTGAAGATGGATGGACGAGCAGTTTTTGATTTTGCAAATCGTGATGTTGCTAGATCAATCAAGGAAACCATTGAAAATGGTCCAATCGCAGCATCGGACTTGGATTATCTCTTGCTTCATCAGGCAAATATCCGCATTTTGGATAAGATGGCTAAGAAAATCGGTGTAGACCGAGATAAGCTTCCTGCCAATATGATGGAGTATGGAAATACCAGTGCAGCAAGTATCCCGATTTTGCTCTCAGAGTGTGTGGAGAATGGCATGATTCGTTTAGATGGTAGCCAGACGATTCTCCTATCAGGCTTCGGTGGAGGTTTGACATGGGGCACACTCATTCTTACAATCTAGGTAATCATGTGGTAAACACATAGTTATAAAATTTTATATTTTAAAGGAGTCCTATCATGGCAGTATTTGAAAAAGTACAAGAAATTATCGTTGAAGAACTTGGAAAAGACGCATCAGAAGTAACACTTGAATCTACTTTTGATGATTTGGATGCAGATTCATTGGACTTGTTCCAAGTAATCTCTGAAATTGAAGATGCTTTTGATATCCAAATTGAAGCAGAAGATAACTTGAAAACAGTTGGTGACTTAGTTGCCTACGTTGAAGAGCAAACAAAATAATTAACATATTACTAGAAGGAGTAGGGGAGACCCGCTCCCTCTTGTTTAGGTAATAGTTTGAAATTCAAATGATAAACTTATCGAACTATTACGTAAGCAAGGAATGATGGAGGCACTATGAAAACACGTATTACAGAATTATTGAACATTGATTATCCTATTTTTCAAGGAGGAATGGCCTGGGTTGCGGATGGCGACTTGGCTGGTGCGGTATCAAAAGCTGGTGGTTTGGGGATCATCGGTGGTGGAAATGCACCTAAAGAGGTCGTAAAGGCTAATATCGATAAAATCAAATCACTTACGGATAAACCTTTTGGTGTCAACATCATGCTCTTGTCACCTTTTGTAGAAGACATCGTTGATCTCGTGATTGAAGAAGGGGTTAAGGTGGTTACAACTGGTGCTGGAAATCCAAGTAAATACATGAACCGTTTCCATGATGCAGGAATTACAGTTATTCCTGTTGTTCCTAGTGTTGCTTTGGCAAAACGCATGGAAAAAATTGGTGCCGATGCAGTTATTGCAGAAGGGATGGAAGCTGGTGGACACATTGGTAAATTAACAACGATGACCTTGGTTCGCCAAGTTGCTGCAGCTGTTTCAATTCCAGTTATTGCTGCCGGTGGTATTGCAGATGGTGAGGGGGCAGCGGCTGGGTTTATGCTTGGCGCAGAAGCTGTTCAAGTAGGAACTCGTTTTGTAGTTGCCAAAGAGTCTAATGCTCATCCAAACTATAAAGCTAAAATTTTAAAAGCTCGTGATATTGATACAACGATTTCAGCACAACATTTTGGCCACGCAGTTCGTGCCATTAAAAACCAGTTGACTCGTGATTTCGAGCAGGCTGAAAAAGATGCCTTTAAACAAGAAAATCCAGATTTAGAAATCTTTGAGCAAATGGGAGCTGGTGCTCTTGCTAAAGCCGTTGTTCATGGAGATGTAGAAGGCGGATCTGTCATGGCAGGCCAGATTGCAGGTTTGATTTCTAAAGAAGAAACTGTTGAAGAAATCTTAAAAGATATCTACTACGGTGCAGCTGAAAAAATTCAAGAAGAAGCTGCTCGTTGGGCAGGAGTTACAAGAAATGACTAAAACAGCCTTTCTATTTGCGGGCCAAGGTGCTCAGTATCTAGGGATGGGACGTGATCTTTATGATCGCTATCCTATCGTCAAGGAAACAATTGACCAAGCTAGCCAAGTCTTAGGGTATGACCTTCGTGACTTGATTGACAATGATGAAGCAAAGTTAAATCAGACTCGTTACACGCAACCAGCTATTCTAGCTACATCCGTTGCTATTTACCGACTATTGAAAGAAAAAGGCTATCAGCCAGATATGGTGGCAGGACTGTCTCTTGGGGAATATTCTGCTCTTGTAGCAAGTGGTACCTTGGACTTTGAGGATGCAGTTGCCTTGGTTGCTAAGCGTGGTGCTTATATGGAAGAGGCTGCACCTGCAGGATCTGGGAAGATGGTTGCCGTTCTTAATACTCCAGTTGAAGTGATTGAGGAAGCCTGTGAAACAGCCTCTAAAGTTGGAGTAGTGACTCCAGCCAACTACAACACCCCAAGCCAAATCGTTATCGGTGGCGAGGTGGCTGCGGTTGACCGCGCAGTTGAACTCTTGCAGGAAGCAGGAGCAAAACGATTGATTCCTTTAAATGTATCTGGCCCTTTCCATACAGCACTTTTAGAGCCAGCCAGTCAGAAACTAGCTGAAGCTCTTGAGGAAGTGAGTTTCTCTGATTTTACTTGCCCACTAGTCGGCAATACGGAAGCTACTGTTATGGAAAAAGATCGAATCCAAGAGCTCTTGACGCGTCAGGTAAAAGAACCTGTTCGTTTTTATGAAAGTATTGCTGTGATGCAGGATGCTGGGGTAACCAACTTTATTGAAATCGGCCCTGGAAAAGTCCTATCAGGATTTGTCAAAAAAATCGATAAAACTGCTAAGCTAGCTAACGTTGAAGATCAAACAAGCTTGGATGCTTTGCTAGGAAACTAGTGACCCCTTCTCCCAGAAAATACAACAGGAAATAGGAGAATAGAATGCAACTAAAAAATAAAAATATCTTTGTTACAGGTTCAAGTCGTGGTATCGGACTTGCCATTGCTCACAAATTTGCCAAACTAGGTGCGAATGTAGTCTTAAATAGTCGTGGAGCAATCTCAGAAGAATTGCTGGCTGAGTTTTCAAACTACGGCGTCAAAGTGGTACCAATCTCAGGTGATGTTTCAGACTTTGCAGATGCCAAGCGTATGGTAAATCAAGCAATTGCAGAACTCGGTTCTGTCGATGTCTTGGTCAACAATGCTGGGATCACTCAAGATACGCTTATGCTCAAGATGACCGAAGAAGACTTTGAAAAGGTGATTAAAATCAACTTGACAGGTGCCTTCAATATGACGCAAGCAGTCTTGAAACAGATGATCAAGGCACGTGAAGGTGCGATCATCAATATGTCCAGTGTGGTCGGTTTGATGGGAAATATTGGGCAGGCCAACTATGCAGCTTCTAAAGCAGGTTTGATTGGTTTTACCAAGTCAGTAGCACGTGAAGTTGCCAATCGCAATGTACGCGTAAATGCTCTTGCCCCAGGGATGATCGAATCGGATATGACTGCTGTTTTGTCTGATAAGGTCAAGGAAGCGACATTGGCACAAATCCCAATGAAACATTTTGGACAAGCAGAACATATCGCAGATGCTACAGTGTTCCTGGCTGGACAGGATTATTTGACAGGACAAGTTCTCGCTGTTGATGGCGGACTTAGCATGTAAAAAATAAGGAAAGATATAGGTAAGACAGATGAAACTAAATCGAGTTGTAGTAACAGGTTATGGATTGACCTCTCCTATCGGAAATACTCCAGAAGAATTTTGGAACAGTTTGCAAACTGGGAAAATCGGAATTGGAGAAATCACTAAGTTTGACCACAGCGAATTTGCTGTGCACAATGCGGCAGAAGTTCAAGATTTCCCCTTTGATAAATACTTTGTCAAAAAAGATACCAACCGTTTTGATAACTATTCTTTGTATGCCTTGTACGCAGCTCAAGAAGCGGTGACAAATGCAAATCTTGATGTAGAAGCAATTGACAAAGATCGTTTTGGTGTCATCGTTGCCTCAGGTATTGGGGGAATTAAAGAAATCGAAGACCAAGTTATCCGTCTTCATGAAAAAGGCCCAAAACGTGTTAAGCCATTGACACTTCCAAAAGCCTTGCCAAATATGGCTTCGGGAAATGTTGCCATGCGCTTTGGAGCAAACGGTGTCTGTAAATCAATCAATACAGCCTGTGCCTCATCAAATGATGCTATTGGCGATGCCTTCCGTTCAATCAAGTTTGGTTTCCAAGATGTTATGTTAGTTGGTGGATCAGAAGCTTCTATCACTCCTTTTGCCATCGCTGGTTTCCAAGCATTGACTGCTCTATCAACTACAGAAGATCCAACTCGTGCTTCTATTCCGTTTGACAAAGATCGTAATGGTTTTGTGATGGGAGAAGGTTCTGGGATGCTGGTTCTTGAGAGTCTTGAACATGCTGAAAAACGTGGAGCGACTATCTTGGCTGAAGTAGTTGGTTATGGAAATACCTGTGATGCTTATCATATGACTTCACCTCATCCAGAAGGTCAGGGTGCAATCAAGGCAATTAAATTAGCTTTGGAAGAAGCAGAAATTTCTCCAGAGCAAGTAGCTTACGTCAACGCCCACGGAACTTCAACTCCTGCTAATGAAAAAGGAGAAAGTGGTGCGATTGTAGCTGTCCTTGGTAAAGAAGTACCTGTATCTTCAACCAAGTCCTTTACAGGACACTTGCTTGGTGCTGCAGGAGCAGTAGAAGCCATCGCTACCATCGAAGCCATGCGTCATAACTATGTACCAATGACAGCTGGAACAAGTGAGTTGTCAGACTATATCGAAGCGAATGTCGTTTATGGACAAGGCTTGGAGCAAGAAATCCCTTATGCTATTTCAAACACTTTTGGTTTTGGTGGACACAATGCGGTTCTTGCTTTCAAACGTTGGGAGAATAAATAATTATGAATTTAAATGAGATCAAGGACTTGATGGCTCAATTTGACCAATCAAGTTTGAGAGAATTTTCTTATAAAAATGGAACGGATGAATTGCAGTTCAGCAAGAATGAAGCAAGGATGGCTTCTGAAGCGCCAGCTCAAGTTGCTCCAGTGCCAACTGCAGTAGCTGCAAGTCCAGTAGTTTCTGCCCCTTCAACTCCAGTAGAGAGTTCTGTGGAAGAAGCTCCAGCACCAGCTGAAACGACGGTTGCTCCAGAGGGTGATGTCGTTGAGAGCCCACTTGTAGGGGTGGCTTACTTAGCCGCTGGACCAGATAAACCTGCCTTTGTCACAGTTGGAGACAGTGTTAAAAAAGGTCAGACTTTGGTGATCATCGAAGCCATGAAGGTCATGAATGAAATTCCTGCACCTAAAGATGGTGTGGTGACAGAAATTCTCGTTTCAAATGAAGAAATGGTTGAGTTCGGTAAAGGATTGGTACGTATCAAATGATCGATATTCAAGGAATCAAAGAAGCTCTACCCCATCGCTACCCCATGCTCCTAGTGGACCGTGTCTTGGAAGTGAGCGAAGATACCATTGTTGCCATTAAAAATGTGACCATCAACGAACCTTTCTTCAATGGTCATTTTCCTCAATACCCAGTCATGCCAGGTGTTCTTATCATGGAGGCCTTGGCTCAGACTGCTGGTGTCTTGGAATTGTCTAAACCTGAAAACAAAGGGAAACTGGTCTTCTATGCTGGCATGGACAAGGTTAAGTTCAAGAAGCAAGTTGTACCAGGTGACCAATTAGTTATGACGGCTACTTTTGTCAAACGTCGTGGTACGATCGCTGTGGTTGAAGCAAAGGCTGAAGTAGATGGTAAGCTTGCAGCGAGTGGTACTCTTACCTTTGCAATTGGAAACTAAGGAGGATCTCCATGTTTCGTAAAATTTTGATTGCCAACCGTGGTGAGATTGCGGTTCGCATTATTCGAGCTGCACGTGAATTGGGCATTGCGACCGTAGCAGTCTATTCAACTGCTGATAAGGAAGCTCTTCACACACTCTTAGCGGATGAAGCTATCTGTATCGGACCTGGTAAGGCGACAGAGTCTTATCTCAATATCAATGCGATTTTATCTGCTGCAGTCTTGACAGAAGCAGAAGCCATCCACCCAGGTTTTGGTTTTCTTAGCGAAAACTCCAAGTTTGCTACCATGTGTGACGAAGTAGGGATTAAGTTTATTGGTCCATCAGGTCATGTCATGGATATGATGGGAGATAAGATCAATGCGCGTGAGCAAATGATCAAGGCTGGGGTTCCAGTTATCCCAGGATCTGATGGTGAAGTTCATACGGCTGAAGAGGCCCTTGCAGTTGCAGAAAAAATTGGCTATCCAGTCATGCTTAAGGCATCGGCAGGTGGTGGTGGAAAAGGGATTCGTAAGGTTGAAAAGGCAGAAGACTTGGTCGCAGCCTTTGAGACAGCATCCAGTGAAGCCAAGGCCAATTTTGGAAATGGCGCTATGTATCTTGAGCGTGTGATCTATCCAGCTCGCCATATTGAGGTTCAGATCCTTGCGGACCAAGAGGGTCATGTTGTCCATCTTGGTGAACGGGATTGTTCACTTCAACGGAATAACCAAAAGGTCTTAGAAGAAAGCCCATCCATTGCGATTGGCAAAACCCTTCGTAATGAAATTGGTGCTGCAGCCGTTCGTGCAGCAGAGTCTGTAGGCTATGAAAATGCAGGTACGATTGAATTTCTTCTCGATGAAGCCAGTGGCAATTTCTACTTCATGGAAATGAATACTCGTGTGCAAGTGGAACACCCAGTCACAGAGTTTGTTTCAGGTGTTGATATCGTGAAGGAACAGATTCGCATTGCTGCCGGTCAACCTTTACCTTTCAAACAAGAAGATATCGTCCTACGAGGTCATGCTATCGAGTGCCGGATTAATGCGGAAAATCCAGCATTTAACTTTGCTCCAAGTCCAGGGAAAATCACTAACCTCTACCTACCAAGTGGTGGAGTTGGCTTGCGCGTGGACTCAGCAGTTTATCCAGGTTATACCATTCCCCCTTACTATGATAGTATGATTGCTAAAATCATTGTTCATGGGGAGAATCGTTTTGATGCTTTAATGAAGATGCAACGGGCACTTTATGAACTTGATATTGAAGGAGTGCAAACCAATGCAGACTTCCAGTTGGATCTGATTTCAGACCGCCGAGTTATCGCTGGTGACTACGATACTTCCTTCTTGATGGAAACTTTCTTGCCAAAATACCAAGAAAAAGAATAGACTTTCAAACAGTATGAGAACTAAAAGGGGGAGTTATGGCTCTATTTAGTAAAAAGGATAAGTATATTCGGATCAATCCTAACCGTTCCGTAAGGCAGAAACCACAAGCCAAACCTGAGGTTCCGGATGAACTCTTCTCCCAGTGTCCTGGTTGTAAACACACCATTTATCAAAAGGATCTTGGGAGCGAACGAATTTGTCCCCATTGTAGCTATACTTTCCGTATTTCAGCTCAGGAACGCTTGGATTTGACGATTGATTCTGACAGTTTTGTGGAGATGTTTACAGGTATTGAAACTCAAGATCCATTAAACTTTCCTGGCTATCAGAAAAAACTTGCAACAATGCGTGAAAAGACAGGTTTGGATGAAGCAGTCCTAACTGGTACAGCTAGCATCAAGGGACAAAAAGTTGCCCTTGGGATCATGGATTCAAACTTTATCATGGCTTCTATGGGAACCGTTGTGGGTGAAAAAATCACGCGCTTGTTTGAGTATGCAACGGTAGAAAACTTGCCAGTCGTTCTCTTCACAGCTTCTGGTGGAGCCCGTATGCAAGAAGGAATCATGAGTTTGATGCAGATGGCTAAGATTTCTGCGGCAGTTCAACGCCATTCCAAGGCAGGACTTTTTTACCTAACTATTTTAACCGATCCGACAACAGGTGGTGTGACTGCTTCTTTTGCTATGGAGGGTGATATTATCCTAGCGGAACCCCAAAGTTTGGTTGGGTTTGCTGGGCGTCGTGTTATCGAAAATACAGTTCGTGAGACCTTGCCGGATGACTTCCAAAAGGCAGAATTTTTGCTTGAACATGGATTTGTTGATGCAATTGTCAAACGGAGAGAATTGCCTGAAACAATTGCTAAATTAGTGAGATTGCATGGAGGAAGTCGCGGATGAATATTGCAAAAATAGTCAGAGAGGCACGCGAGCAGAGTCGCTTGACCGCCCTTGATTTTGCCAATGGAATCTTTGATGAGTTTATTGAATTGCATGGAGATCGCTCTTTCCGCGATGATGGTGCGGTTATCGGTGGAATTGGCTGGTTAGGTGAACAGGCAGTAACCGTCGTCGGTATCCAAAAGGGGAAGAGTCTTCATGACAACCTCAAACGGAATTTCGGGCAACCTCATCCAGAAGGCTATCGTAAGGCCTTACGCCTGATGAAACAAGCGGAGAAGTTTGGCCGTCCAGTTGTGACCTTTATCAATACGGCAGGTGCTTACCCAGGTGTTGGAGCCGAGGAACGTGGACAAGGTGAAGCAATTGCTCGAAACCTGATGGAAATGAGCGACCTCAAGGTTCCAATCATAGCGATTATTATCGGTGAAGGTGGATCTGGTGGGGCCCTAGCTCTAGCCGTGGCTGACCGTGTCTGGATGTTAGAAAACTCAATCTACGCAGTACTTAGCCCTGAAGGATTTGCCTCTATCCTTTGGAAGGATGGCAGTCGTGCTATGGAAGCAGCAGAATTGATGAAAATCACTTCACATGAACTCCTAGAAATGGGAATCGTAGACAAGATAATTCCAGAAGAGGATTTCTCAAGTAAAGAACTGCTAGTTTGTGTTAAAAATGAATTACGTGCAGAACTAGATAGGTTGCAAGAACTACCGCTCGACCAACTTATTGAAGAACGTTACCAGCGCTTTAGAAAATACTAAGAATGACTAAATGAGACTAGAAAGGTCTCATTTTTTATGGAGAAATGCAATTCAGGACGAAAAATTGACAGTTGAGGAGATAGACTATAAAATAGACAAAAAAGATGTATACTGTAGATGTAAGCTTACAAAAATTTATTTTAAGGAGGTACTTGCAATGACAGGTACAGAAACATTTACAGTTCTTTCAACTGAGGACTTAGAGCAAACTTCAGGTGGTCTTGCTGTTTGGGAAGATGGATATGGTAGATGGTTATATTATAGAGAATTTGCTCCCTATATGGGGCAAGGGGCACTTAATTCTTATAGAGATGCTTGGAAGTACGGCTTCCGAGCAGGATAATCTTTCAAAAAAAGTACGATGAGAAACACAAAGAAACTAGGACAATTTGGAATATTTTTGCTTATTATTTTACTATCTACCTATTTACCACAAACAATTGGATTGTATGTGGCAATCATTTTAGGGTTAGGTGCTGATGTCTATTCTCTTATTTTAACGAAGGGATTAGTAGGAAGTTTACTTCTATTAATTTGGTGGTTAAAAAAGCAAAAGATGCTCTTTATCTTTGAGAAAAAGAGCTGGAACTGGTCATTTGTCTTCTACTTATTTGCAACTTATGTGGTTTATCAGATTCTCGGTAATTTTTGGACACGCTATGCTCATTTGATTAATCATAGAAATATTCATGATGAGTATTTTACCGTGGTTCTTTCAAATGGACAACCAACCTTTTTATCGACTATCTTATCTTTTGTCCTGCCTGTAGTCATCGGTCCTGTTTTTGAGGAGACTCTTGATAGAGGGTATTTTATGAATACCTTCTTTCCTAAGTCAAAGTACTATTTAGATGTCATCTTATCAGGCCTTATCTTTGGACTCAGTCATTTGATACTATCTCATCGGGACCCAATTAGTTTATTATATTATAGTCTGATTGGTTTCTTTTTTGCCCTTGTTTATCGTTCTACCGACAATTTGAGATTAACGATTCTCTGCCATAGTTTTTTTAACTTTCTCAATCATGCAAAACCTATCTGGATTTTTGTTTACAATTATATCTATTATCATTTTTTTAGATAGTGGGAGGCAAAGAAAAAAGTGTTTGATAGCTGTCAAACACTTTTTCTTTTTACTGTTCTTCTGTTACAAACTGGCTGAGCAGTCCATTGATAAAACGGGCAGATTTTTGATCTGAGAAGTCCTTTGCAAGCTCGATAGCTTCATTAACAGCAACCAGCTGAGGGGTGTCGAATGAAGTGATTTCAAAGACTCCCAAGCGAAGGAGGTTTCTCTCCACGAGCGTTAATCGCTCGATGGTCCAACCTGCTTTTAAATACTGTGTGATTTGCTTGTCTAGTTCTTCCTTTTTAGCCTGAACACCAGAAACTAGCTCTGTCAAAAAGGCTGGAAGTTGTACATCCGTATCTTCACGATCATGAGTATAGGCGAAACGACAAGCAGTTTCGACATCCGTACCGAACTCAAGGCTCATGAGAGCTTGAAAAGCGCATTTACGGAGTTGGCGTCTAGATTCTAATAGTGGACTAGTCATTGAGGAAGTCCTCGTCAAATAGATCTTTCAATTCTGGTTTTGGTGTTTTATCTGGAACGATACCTGCAACGTGAATATTGATAGCAGCGAGTTCTACATCAGCCATATTGCGGACCGCATCTTTAACAGCTTTCTGGATAGCAACAGCTACCTTAGGAACTTTTACTCCGTACTCAAGGTAGAGATAGATATCTGCTGTGAGTTCTTCGTCCACGTTTTTTAGATAAACACCACGGCCAAGAGAAAGTTTTGAAAGGGTGTCAGATACTGATTTGTTTGAAAAAGAGTGAACACCCTCTACTTTTGCAGTAGCAATAGCAATGATTTTTTCAAGTACACGTGGGGCGATAACGATTTCGCCAAGTTGTTCTTCAATTCCCATAGAATGACCTCTTTCTAGAGATTAGGCACGAGAAACGTAAGTTCCTTCTGCAGTGTTGATAACGAGTTTTTGTCCTGCTTCGATGAAGTCTGGAACGTTTACGACAAGTCCAGTTTCCATCGTTGCTGGTTTACCAGAACCTGTAACAGTAGCACCTTTGATAGATGGTTGAGTTTCTGCAACTGTCAATTCGACAGTAGTAGGAACGGTAACACCAATCACTTCAGTTCCGTAGAATTGGATCTTCACATCAGAGTTTTCAAGGATGTAAAGCAATTCGTTTTCAACATTGACTACAGGAATTTCGTATTGGTCGTAAGTTTCTGTATTCATGAAGTAGGCTGTGTCATCCATTTTGTACAAGTATTGAGCTGGGACAGTCTCGATAATAGCTTGTTCAAATTTTTCCTCTGGACGGTAGCTTGTGTCAAATGTAGAACCAGTACGGACATCACGCAATTTCATACGCATGATCGTGTTTCCTTTACCTGGTTTGTGGTGACTAGCTTCCAAAACGCGGATCAATTTTCCGTCTGCAGTTTCAAAGGTCATACCAGCTTTTAATTTACTTGCTTCAATCATGTTTTTACCTCTTTAATAAAATAATTTACTCTTTATTGTACCATAAAAGACAACATTACTCAAATGTCAGAAGGACCTTAATTAGTTGACTGGTACGATATTTCCATCTTCGTCTTTGGTAACGAGGACGTATTTTCCATCGACTTCGATGTAAAAATTCTTGCTGGCAGTTTGCCCAGTGTGTTGAGCCGGTGCTTGATTTTGAACTTGTTGGCTTAGTTGACCACCGAGAGTCTGGCCAAGATTCATGCCCATAAACATGTTCATCCCATTGCCATTCCCTTCGTTGGAAGCTGCAGCAATGAGCGCTTCGTTGCGAGCACGGCGTTCTTCGATTTCAATCGTGTTGTACTTCATTGCCACGAGCTCACTATCAAGCTTGCGAACGATATCAAGACTTTCTTGGTCGTAGCTGAGGTCTTCAAGCAAGATGTTAGTTGCTTCAATCCCGTAGAGACCTGTCCAAACCTTGTTGACCTCTTGTTTAGCGAGTTCGTTAAAGGTGTCTTGGTTGGCATTTAGGCTATAGATATCAACCTTGTTTTCGTTGGTATATTTGGCAATGGCAATCGCGATTTTCGGTGCGATATTTTGACGGAGCGTTCCTTGAGCTACATCTTGGAGAGTAAATGGCTGTCCGTCAGTAATTTGACGGCTAACAGAACTCACGTAGAAGAGGACTGGATCAGCTATTTTTACATCAAACAAGCCATAGAAACGGATGTTAAGCAGTTGTTGATAACGTTCGCTGAAGTATTCGACCGCATTTTGTGTGCCGAACTTATTACCTGCAATAGGTTGCATGCGGATAAAGATAATTTCCTGTTGGGTGATGACTTGTCCACCAAAAGAGAAACGGTTTTTAAAGTTTTCCCAAGTGCCTTTTAAACCACCTTTTTCAAGGAGCCAGGCGTTATCACCAGCTTGCCATTCGTGGCTACCAGCTTCGAGGACTTCACCAAGGAAGGTACCATTGTTTACCAAAACAGCGGTATAACCTTGGGGAACGATAACCACACTGCCATCTGACAAAAGTCCAGTATTTTGATTGCTGTGACGAGAACGTCCATCTGGATCTTTTGTGAGTAATTGTCCCTTGACGGCCAAAGCATCGCCAGAGACACTATCTGGAAGGACAATGGCTTCCTTGAATTTACTATCATTAAAACTATTTAAGCCTGCTGATAAGGCTGCACGTATAAATCCCATAATTCCTCCTAATTATAAAGCTCGTCTTCATCCACAACATCATAGGTATCCAGTACCCATTGGTTTGGACTGCGAGAGAGATTGGCACCACAGTAGTCGCACTCGCTAACTGCAGAGATTTTCAATGGGGCGCCACAGTTTGGACAGTGGTTGCTCACAACTTCGTCTGGATTGACTGCTTGCGTTTGGCTACCGTGTTGACGGATAAAGTTCAATTGATACACGGTGAAGAGATCTTTTTTAGGGTCTCCTTCAAGGACACGGCGAGTCTCATCGTCAATGACATAGTCCCGCAAGGTAGATGACAGGATCACCACTAAGGTATCGTTTCCGTCAGGATTTTCAATGAACTCCTTGATGCGAACATTTTCGATACAAACTTTCTCTAAAACATTGGTTGTTTTAGCTCGAATATGGTCTTCGAGTTGGGTGCTATGTTGAGAGTAGAGACTGGTACTTTCCAAAGCGCGGACAGAGTTCCAATTTTTTTCAGTCCAGGCAACCTGCAATTTAAGGTAGACTTCCTTAACCCAAGATGTGAAGGCTACCGCGTCAAAGTTTGGATCCCCATATTTCACACGACTAATGGCCAGTGTGTTGTGTTCAACTCGACGATGGAGCGTTTGAGAATCATTACTAGTGTAGGTTGAACTCGAATCTCCAGACTTATTCTGTAATGATTTGACGATAACAACTAGTATGATTCCTCCGACTAATATGAACATAAATCCTAGATAGGGTGAGCTAGCAGAACTACTAGAGGATGACCCATATCCAGAGCGGTAGTAGTGATAGGATGAACCGCCAGAACGACTTCCACCTCCACTTGAACGACTACTACTTCTGGAGCTACTGCGGCTGCTCCCTCCACTTCTGGAATGTCCGACACCCGCATCAACGATTTGAGGCACGGATAGAAAAACAAGTAATAAACAGGTCATTAAAAGAGCGTAAAACTTTTTCATGTGTCTCCTAACTATATGATTGGAAAGGTAGCATTCTGAATTCGAATGATTATTAAACTATTTAATAACCTTTAAAAATCATTTAAGATATACTAGGCGTTATTTACTAGCATTTAGCTTCTTTATGGAATGGCGTTCGATGAACCATCCCACAATCCATCCTATTGCTAGCAAGTAATTTTCAAAAGCACCGATAGCATTTACAGGAGAGTGATACTCCATATAATTGAGTAAGTGATTTGTTCCTATTCCAATTCCGCCAATAATGAGAGCAAGAAGTGCGATTCGTAGATAGAACCAATCGTATTTAATATTGATAGCGAGAATAATAATCAATACAGCTAAATTCCATATTCCAATTTCTCGTTGCCAACCAGCAGATATTTCGTACCCGGAGTGGCTTCCCATGTACGATGGAAAGAAAATTTGTAGTATAGAAGCGCCTAACATAGCGATGATGACTAAGACAAATAGCAATCGTAAAAATTTGTTCATTTATTCTCCTTGTCTCATTCTCGTCTTAAAAGTAGAAAAAAGTGTATAAAGAGTAAATTACTCACTTTCTTTCAACTTCGCCAATTCTTGTGCAAGGAGTTTAAGGGCGACTTGTGGGTTGGCTTGGCCTTTGGTTGCTTTCATAAGGAATCCTGTGAAGGCCTTGTCTGCGTTGCGTTTGCCTGACTTGAAGTCGGCAACGGCTGCTCCATTATCCGCAAAGACTTGGTGGATGATTGGGATCAAGATAGCTGGATCTGAGATTTGGACCAAGCCTGCTTTTTCCACGTATTCACGCGCGCCACCGCCATTTTTAGCCAGGTGGACAAAGACTTTCTTGGCAATCTTAGAAGAAATAGTGCCGTCTTCGATGATGGCAATCATTTCTACTAAGTTTTCTGGAGTCAATTCGATTTGTTCCAGTGTCTTACCTTCAGCGTTCAAGAATTGAGCAACTTCACCTTGGAGCCAGTTTGAGACTTGTTTGGCATCACCACCGAGGGCAACAGCTTTTTCAAAGAAGTCAGAAGTGACTTTATTAGCAGTTAACTGACTAGCATCGTATTCTGACAAGCCAAGGTCAGATACATAGCGCGCACGGCGTTCTTTTGGAAACTCTGGTAACTCAGTCCGCATTTCTTCGATCCACTCGTCTGAGATTTCAAAGAGGGGTAGGTCTGGTTCTGGGAAATAGCGATAGTCTGCAGCACCTTCCTTTACACGCATGAGAATGGTTGCTTTGTTAGCTTCATCATAACGGCGTGTTTCTTGGCGGATTTGACCACCTGAGCGAAGGATTTCAGCCTGGCGTTGGACTTCGTATTCAAGCCCCTTACGGACGTTAGAGAAGGAGTTGAGGTTTTTCAACTCAGTCTTGGTACCGAATTTCTCTTGACCATAAGGACGAAGAGAGATGTTGGCATCCACGCGCATAGAACCTTCTTCCATCTTAACGTCGGAAATGCCAGCGTACTGGATAACTTCCTTGAGGGCTGTCAGATAAGCGTAGGCTTCTTCAGGAGAACGCATGTCAGCTTCAGATACAATCTCAATCAAAGGCACCCCTTGGCGGTTGAGGTCAACATAAGAGTAACCATCTGTACCGTGGGTGTTTTTACCAGCGTCTTCTTCTAGGTGGGCGCGTTCGATACCGATTTTCTTGGTCGTACCGTCTTCTAGCTCCACTTCAATCCAGCCGTTGTAGCCGATTGGCTCATCAAACTGAGAAATTTGGTAGGCTTTTGGATTATCAGGATAGAAGTAGTTCTTGCGGTCAAAGTGCATGTGCTTGTGGATGTCCATGTTGAGGGCAAGAGCTGCCTTGATACCAGCATCGACAACCCCTTTATTGAGAACTGGCAGAACTCCTGGGAAGGACCAGTCAATCACGTTGGTGTTGGCGTTTTGGTCATTTCCGAAGTGGGCAGAAGTTGGTGAGAAGATTTTTGAATTGGTGTTGAGCTCTACGTGGACTTCAAGTCCAATGACTGTTTCAAAGTTCATTAGTTATCACCTCCAAAAATCACGGGTTGTTGTTTGTGGTAGTCTGTTGTCGCTTCAAAAGCAGCAGCAACTTGGTAAATGGTTTCTTCTGAGTATTTAGGACCGATCAATTGGAGACCAACAGGTAGACCTTGAGAGAATCCAGCAGGAATCGAAATTCCTGGTAGACCTGCCAAGTTGACTGGGATGGTCAAAAGGTCAGCCAAGTACATGGCAACTGGGTCATGGTTGAGTGAGTCCAAGTCATAAGCAACACTTGGAGCAGTTGGTCCCAAAATCAGGTCATAATCCGCAAAGACGTTTTCGAAATCTTGGATGATGAGGGTACGGACCTGACCAGCTTTCTTATAGTAGGCATCGTAGTAACCTGATGAAAGGCTGAAAGTACCTAGCATGATACGGCGTTTCACTTCTTCACCGAAACCTTGGCTACGGCTATTTACATAGATTTCATCAAGGTTGCTTGCATCTTCTGCACGATAACCGTAACGGATACCGTCAAAGCGTTGCAAGTTTGATGAGGCTTCTGATGAAGCGATAATATAGTAAACGGCAACACCGTATTTAGAATGAGGAAGGCTCACTTCTTCTACGATAGCGCCAAGTTTCTCAAAGTGTTTGGCTGCATTGATAATGGTTTCTTTAACCTCTGGGTCAATTCCTTCACCAAGGTATTCCTTAGGCAAAGCGATTTTCATACCCTTGATGTCTTGCCCAATTTTTGAAGTAAAGTCGGCAATACGGACAGGAGCAGAAGTAGAATCTTTGGCATCTTCGCTGGCAATAGCGTTGAGCAAGAGGGCATTTTCTTTAACAGTTGGTGCGAAAGGTCCGATCTGGTCTAATGAGCTACCAAAGGCAATGAGACCGAATCGAGAAACCGTTCCGTAGGTTGGCTTGAGACCAACAATCCCGTTGAAGGCAGCTGGTTGGCGGATAGACCCACCAGTATCAGAACCAAGTGACAAGCGGACTTGTCCTGAGGCTACGGCTGCGGCAGAACCACTTGATGATCCACCAGGAACCTTGCTGTGGTCCCAAGCATTTTTAGTGGCACCGTAGTAAGAAGTTTCACCTGAACCACCCATGGCAAATTCGTCCATGTTAGTTTTCCCGACAACAATCATACCTTTAGCTTTGGCATTAGCAACGGCTGTTGCATCAAAGATAGGCTCATAGTTGTAGAGCATTTTTGAGGCAGCGGTTGTGAGGATACCGTCTGTAGAGATGTTATCCTTAACAGCAAGCGGAATTCCTGAAAGGACATTATCAGCGTCAATTCCAGCTTCATCAATGGCTTTGGCTTGAGCAAGAGCCTGCTCTTCAGCGATAGTGACAAAAGCGTTGATAGCTGTCTCGCGAGACTTGATATCTTCAAGCGTTTCTTGGGTCAATTCAGTTGCAGAAATTTCCTTTGAGACAAGGAGGTTGTGCAAGTCTTCAATAGTTTTATGATTAAAAGTCATTAGGCATCTCCTCCATCATCTAGGATAGCTGGTACCTTGATATAGTAGTTTTCTTTTTCAGGTACGTTTTTAAACAAGCGATCACGGTCAGTTCCTTCTTCGGCCACATCAGGGCGGAGTACAGTCTTGCGGTCTGCCATGGTCGTAGTAGGTGCGACACCAGTTGTGTCGACTTCGCCCAGCAATTCAACCATATCAACAATCTTAGACAAGGTTGTTGCAAAGGCAGCAGTTTCTTCTTCAGAGAATCTTAATTTTGAAAGATTGGCAACGTGTGTTACCTCTTCTTGCGTAATTTTCATCTTGCATCCTTTCGTGAAATGATGATTTTTAGTCTGTTCTATTTTACCATATTTTCCTATAAATAAGGGAGCCAAACTGAAAAGAAATAGAAATTGAAAAATCGCTTTTAATTCGCTATAATGGTTAAACTAGAGAATAGAGAAAATAAGAGTTAGGATAAAAATATGTTCCATCAATTTATCACCAGATCTCAGACGGTTCCTCCTCCCATTTCGCTCTTTTGGTATGGGATTATGATGCTCTTATTAGTGCTTTGTATTTATGGAGCACTTGCTTATCACAAAAATCCGAAATTTGTCCGCTTATTTAAGGGGATTCAGATTCTCCAGTTGCTAGCCCTATATAGTTGGTATGTTGGTTTTGGGATTCCATTTTCTAATAGCCTTCCATTTTATCATTGTCGTTTGGCTATGTTTGCGGTGGTTTTCTTGCCTGATAAATGGCGGAGCAAGCAATATTTTGCCCTTTTAGGAGCAAGTGGAGCGGTCTTTGCTTTGGTTTACCCCGTTTTTGACCCCTATGATTTTCCTCATATTACCAGTTTTTCATTTTTGATTGGCCACTATGCCCTTTTGGTGAATTCCTTGGTTTACTTGATGAATCACTATGATAAGACCTTGCTCAAGAAATATATGATTGTAGCCTATACCTTTATCCTCAATCTCTTTCTAGTTGGGGTTAATCAGGTGACGGGTGGAAATTATGGTCTCTTAAGAGATACACCGTTTATCTCGAATGCTCCTCTATGGCTAAAGTACCTCCTTGTGTCGGCCATCCTTTCACTGGCTCTTGTTCTCTTTGATATCTTGTTCAAGAAACGGTGGAAAAATAGAAATCAGGTAAAATCTATACTCTAGCTTGCCTTTTCATCAGATGAGCAATTGAAAAACTCCCCAAAATCCGATATAATGGAGAGTTGAAAGGAATGGTAAAATCCAATGTAACATCATTCTTAGCTACTGAAACAACTAAAAATAGAGAATCAAAGAAAGAGAACTTATGACTATTCAAGAAGAAATCAAGAAACGCCGTACCTTTGCCATCATCTCCCACCCGGACGCGGGGAAGACAACCATCACTGAGCAGTTGCTCTACTTTGGGGGCGAGATTCGTGAGGCTGGTACCGTAAAAGGGAAGAAAACAGGGACTTTTGCCAAGTCTGACTGGATGGATATCGAGAAACAACGTGGGATTTCGGTCACATCATCTGTTATGCAGTTTGACTACGATGGTAAGCGCGTGAACATCCTAGACACACCAGGGCACGAGGACTTCTCAGAAGACACTTATCGTACCTTGATGGCGGTGGATGCTGCGGTCATGGTCGTCGACTCTGCCAAGGGTATCGAGGCCCAAACCAAGAAATTGTTTGAGGTTGTGAAGCACCGTGGCATCCCAGTCTTTACCTTTATGAACAAGCTGGACCGTGACGGTCGTGAGCCACTGGACCTCTTGCAAGAACTAGAAGAAGTCCTAGGTATTGCGAGCTATCCTATGAACTGGCCAATCGGGATGGGGAAAGCCTTTGAAGGCTTGTATGACCTTTATAACCAACGCTTGGAGCTCTATAAAGGGGGTGAGCGTTTTGCCAGTCTGGAAGAAGGGGATAAGCTCTTTGGAAGCAATCCTTTCTACGCTCAGGTTAAGGACGACATCGAACTTTTGCAAGAAGCGGGAAATGAATTTTCAGAAGAAGCTATTTTAGCGGGTGAATTAACACCAGTCTTCTTTGGTTCAGCCTTGACAAACTTTGGGGTGCAGACCTTCCTTGAAACCTTCCTCAAGTTTGCTCCAGAACCACACGGACACAAGAAAACAGATGGCGAAATTGTGGATCCTTATGACAAGGATTTCTCAGGATTCGTTTTTAAAATCCAAGCCAACATGGATCCTCGTCACCGTGACCGTATTGCCTTTGTTCGTATCGTATCGGGTGAATTTGAGCGTGGGATGAGTGTTAACCTTCCTCGTACTGGTAAGGGAGCTAAGCTGTCGAATGTTACCCAGTTTATGGCTGAAAGTCGTGAGAATGTAACCAATGCCGTGGCTGGAGATATTATCGGGGTTTATGATACGGGTACCTATCAAGTTGGAGATACCTTGACCGTTGGAAAAAACAAATTTGAGTTTGAACCACTACCAACCTTTACTCCAGAGATTTTCATGAAGGTTTCGCCTAAGAATGTCATGAAGCAAAAATCCTTCCACAAGGGGATTGAGCAATTGGTGCAAGAGGGAGCCATTCAGCTTTACAAGAATTACCAAACAGGCGAGTATATGCTGGGTGCTGTGGGACAACTCCAGTTTGAAGTCTTTAAGCACCGCATGGAAGGCGAGTACAATGCAGAAGTGGTCATGAGCCCAATGGGTAAAAAGACTGTTCGTTGGATCAAGCCTGAGGACTTGGATGAACGGATGTCCTCAAGCCGCAATATCTTGGCCAAAGACCGTTTCGACCAACCAGTCTTCCTCTTTGAAAATGACTTTGCCCTCCGCTGGTTTGCGGATAAATATCCAGACGTAGAGTTGGAGGAAAAGATGTAAATCGTTACAAATGACTAGCAACATAAAGTTGCTGTCATTTGACGGTAATCGCCATGGCGGCTTACCTAAACGCTTCACTAGGAAAAATCCACGAATATTATCGATTCGTGGATTTTTCCGTCGTAATGGCAAGGAATTGAACTGCCTAACTGCCTCACTAACTGAGTTTTACAAATGAAATTGATTTGTAAACCCCAGTGTCATAGTTCAGTAAATTTATTTGAATGTGTAACAATCTAAGTAACTAACGCCAAGTTTCTATGGAACTTGGCTAGGCGCTCCACTAGGCAAAAGATTTTTCTAATTACTCTCTAAATTCTGCATAGAATAAGGTAGGCTGGACTAATCTCTGCACAGTAAAGATAATTGGAATTAAAGAATAACAAAAACCTCAGAAGTGTTCACCTTTAGTGAATTCTCTGAGGTTCTTTGCGTTCTAGTTTCCATATTTTTGGTAAAAATCGACCTTAACCTGGATAAAGGTTTCGGCTTCGCGTAGTAGCTGCAGGAGGGTGGCACGGGTTTCAAACTCCTCACGTGTTTTCGGGAGACTCCGGTTGCGGAAGACTTGCAGATAGCGTTCGATGTCATCAAGTAGGTCATGAGCAGGATTGGTCTGGCTTAGCTGGGCAGCAATCTTAGCAAAGAGCTGGGCCAAAATCAAGCTCTCACTTGCTGCTAACTGGCAAGTGTTGATTTGCTGAGCCATGTTTCGTAGGATGCGACTTTGTCGCTGCCTCATCTCAAAGTAGTGGATGTGGTAGTCCGTTTGGTGAAAGAGGTGATCTGAATGATCCAGATAGACCAGCTTGAGAGCTTCATCAAGAAGGCTATCTAATTCGTCAACGAGTTGGGCTTGATTTCGCCCGTCTCCTCTTGACAGATAGTATTTAAAGCGAAACAGGATGTCTTTTAACTTTTCTTCGACCTGAAGGTGGTAGCTGTGAATGGCCTTTTCCCGAGAGGGCATGTAAAGGTTGACCAACAGAGCAAAGCTTGTCCCGATGAGAAAGAGGAGCACTTCATTGAGCAAGAGAGCTGGAGAAGTAGACTCCTGTACCAAGAGATGACCGACCAAGACACTGCTAGGCGTGATGCCGATTTCCCAGCCCATTTTATAGGCTAGAGGAACATAGAGAGCCAGATAAAGACCCAGACTCCAGATGTGAAAGCCTGTCAGCTGAAAGGCTAGAACGCCGATAGCGAGCGCTAAGAGCATGGAAAAGAGGCGGTTACGGGCCAATTTTAGCGTACTTCTGCGCGTGTCGGAAAGGCTTAAGAGGGCGATAATGCCAGCTGAAATAGCTGATGACAAATCTAAAAAATAAGCGAGAAAACAAGCGAGACAGGTCGCCAAGACTAGTTTTGTCGTACGTTGGGTGATAGACATGAGAATTTCCTAAACTAATAGAATCAAGTGTTTAACGAGAAATCAGAGACTAGAGACGAAGTTTTCGATTTGAAGCATATTCTGCAACTGCCGTAAAGAGAACATCTGTAGAAGAATTCAGAGCTGTTTCGCAAGAGTCTTGCACGACACCGATCACAAAACCGACTCCGACAACCTGCATGGCTAAATCATTTGAAATCCCAAAGAGGCTACAAGCTACTGGGATAAGGAGAAGGGATCCCCCAGCAATTCCAGAAGCTCCGCAGGCAGAAATGGCAGCCACTACACTGAGCACAAATGCTGTCCCAAAGTCTACAGATATTCCGAGTGTATTGACAGCAGCCAGAGTCAGGATGTTAATGGTAACGGCAGCGCCAGCCATGTTGATGGTCGAACCAAGCGGGATGGAGACAGAGTAGGTGTCAGGATTCAGTCCCAGGTCTTGGCAGAGTTTCATATTGACAGGGATATTGGCAGCAGAGCTACGAGTGAAAAAGGCTGTAATACCACTGACACGCAGGCATTTCAAAACAAGGGGATAGGGATTTTTCCTCATGAAGAGAAAGGCGATGAGTGGGTTGACGATGAGAGCAACAAAGGCCATGGTAGCAATCAAAAGTCCTAGGAGAACACCGTAGTTTGCCAGACTGGCAATGCCCTTGTCAGAGATGGTCTTAAACACCAAGCCTAAAATCCCAAAGGGAGCTAGATTGATAATCCATTCCACGATTTTAGAGGTGACATCTGCCATGGTTCTCAGTAATTCTTTACTGTGTTTACTTGCCTCTCTCATAGCTAAGCCAAAGATGACTGCCCAAGAGAGAATCCCGATATAGTTGGCTTGGACAATGGCATTTAATGGATTGTCCACCAGTTTGAGCAGGAGATTACTGAGGACTTGCGCGATGCCATCGGGAGCAGTAACTTCTGTATTTGCACTGGTCAGGGTAATTTGCACAGGCAGTAAGAAACTAGCTAGAACGGCTACCAAAGCAGCAGCAAAGGTTCCAAGCAAGTATAGGAAAATAACAGTCTTCATATTGGTATTTTGCCCCTTTTGGTGTTGGGAAAGGGCATTGGCAACAAGGGCAAAAACCAAAATAGGAGCGATGGCTTTCAGTCCGCCTACAAAGAGGTCTCCAAGCAGACCAATTCCTGTAAGGTTCGGAAAGAGCATCCCCAATGTAGCTCCAAAAATCATTCCAATAAGGATTCGTTTGATGAGGCTTGTCTTGGTCCAGGCTCTAATGATTCGTTTCATAGCAGTCTCCTTCAAAATGTATTGTTTATAATTATAGTATAAATATGCTATAGAGGCAAGTGATATTTTGAAAACAGGAACGATAATTGAATAATTATGAAAGAAAAGAGAACGGCTATTTTATGGTATAATAGGGAAAAGGAGTTTTATATGCAAGATTTTTTTCAACGCTATTTTGATAGACTTGACTTAACAACCATGCTAGAGAATCTCTTGACCAAGGTGATTTCTCTTTTGATTTTGTTTCTGCTATTTTATATAGCTAAAAAGATGCTTCACGCTACTGTCCGAAAGATTGTCAAGCCCTCACTTAAATTTTCAAATCGAGATGCAGGAAGGCAAAAGACCATCTCGCGTTTGCTGGAGAATGTCTTTAACTACATTCTTTATTTCTTTTTGATTTACTGCATCCTGTCTATTTTAGGCTTGCCAGTTTCTAGCCTCCTTGCCGGTGCGGGGATTGCTGGTGTAGCCATTGGTATGGGGGCACAAGGTTTTCTATCTGATGTTATTAATGGTTTCTTTATCCTCTTTGAACGCCAGCTTGATGTGGGTGATGAAGTGGTTCTGACAAATGGACCGATTACCGTCTCTGGAAAGGTCGTTAGTGTAGGAATCCGTACAACACAACTGCGAGGTGACGATCAAGCCCTTCACTTTGTTCCTAACCGCAATATTACCGTTGTTAGTAATTTATCCCGTACTGAATAGTCCGACTATTTTAGCAGATTTGTGGTACAATAGAAGGAGTTTGGTAAAGGAGAGAGTATGCTATTTGTAGAGAAAAAATTAGGTCACGATTGTACTTGGATAGACCTTGATGTGGATAAGATTAAAAATATGGAAGATCTTTCTGACATCTATGGATTGGACAAGGAAACCATCGAGTATGCTCTAGATAGAAATGAACGAGCCCACATGGATTATAACCGTGAAACGGAGACGGTAACGTTTATTTATAATGTTCTCGATTTAGAAAAAGATAAAGAATATTATGAAGCTATTCCGATGACCTTTATCGTTGAAAAACAACGGCTGATTACAATTAGCAATCACAAGAATACTTATGTGATTAAACGTATGGCAACCTATCTTGAAAGCCATGAAATTATTTCAATCTACAAATTTCTTTTTGCCAGTTTAGAGATTATTAGCAATGCTTACTATCCAGTGATTGAAGAGATGGATAAAAGTAAGGATGAAATTAGTGCACTTCTTCGTCAAAAAACAACTAAAAAAAATCTTTTCGCCCTCTCTGACTTGGAAACTGGTATGGTTTACCTGACAGCTGCCGCTAAACAAAATCGTCTCCTCTTGGAACATATCCAAGGTCATGCTCTTTATCGTAATCTTAATGAGGTAGAAAGAGAGCAGTTTGACGATGCTATGATTGAAGCCCATCAGTTGGTTTCGATGACAGACTTGATTTCTCAAGTTTTGCAACAACTCTCAGCCTCTTACAACAACATCCTAAATAATAATCTGAATGATAATTTGACAACTTTGACAATTATCTCAGTCTTGCTAGCTATCCTTGCGGTTATTACAGGATTTTTTGGAATGAATGTTCCCTTACCGTTTACAGATGAACCAAATGCTTGGATTTATATTTTGATAGCTAGTCTCATTTTATGGGCAGTCTTAGCCCAATATTTAAAGAAAATTGCTAGAAATTAAAAAGAAAAGGAGCCGGAATGGCGATTGAAAATTACATGCCAGATTTTGCTGTGGAAGCAGTCTATGATCTGACAGTCCCAAGCTTGCAGGCGCAGGGGATCAAGGCTGTTTTGGTCGATTTGGACAATACCCTCATTGCTTGGAATAACCCTGATGGGACGCTAGAGATGAAGCAATGGTTACATGACCTTCGGGATGCGGGCATTCGCATCATCGTGGTCTCAAATAATACCAAAAAACGAGTTCAACGCGCAGTTGAGAAATTTGGGATTGATTACGTTTATTGGGCCTTGAAGCCTTTCACTTTTGGGATTGACCGTGCCATGAAGGAATTCCACTATGAGAAAAATGAAGTGGTCATGGTCGGCGACCAACTCATGACGGATATTCGCGCAGCCCACCGTGCAGGCATTCGCTCGATCTTGGTCAAACCCTTGGTCCAACACGACTCCATTAAAACGCAGATTAATCGGGCTCGTGAGCGCCGTGTCATGCGAAAAATCACTGAAAAGTATGGACCGATTACATATAAAAAAGGAATTTAACTATGGAAGAAATTCTCTGTATTGGATGTGGAGCAACCATTCAGACGACAGACAAGGCTGGTCTTGGTTTCACTCCCCAGTCAGCACTCGAAAAAGGTTTGGAGACTGGTGAAGTTTATTGCCAACGCTGTTTCCGTCTCCGCCATTACAATGAAATCACAGATGTCCAGTTGACGGACGACGATTTCCTCAAACTCTTGCACGAGGTGGGAGACAGTGATGCTTTGGTAGTCAATGTCATTGATATCTTTGACTTTAATGGCTCTGTCATCCCGGGCTTGCCACGTTTTGTATCGGGCAATGATGTCCTCTTGGTCGGAAATAAAAAAGATATCCTGCCCAAGTCAGTTAAGTCGGGCAAGATTAGCCAGTGGCTGATGGAGCGTGCCCACGAAGAAGGGCTTCGTCCAGTGGATGTCGTCCTAACTTCGGCACAAAACAAGCATGCCATTAAGGAAGTCATTGACAAGATTGAACACTACCGTAAGGGCCGTGATGTCTATGTGGTCGGTGTAACCAACGTTGGAAAATCAACTCTAATCAATGCTATTATCCAAGAAATTACGGGTGACCAGAATGTCATCACGACTTCGCGCTTCCCAGGGACAACCTTGGACAAGATTGAGATTCCGCTTGACGACGGATCTTATATCTACGATACACCAGGGGTTATCCACCGCCACCAGATGGCCCACTACTTGACGGCTAAAAACCTCAAGTATGTCAGCCCTAAAAAGGAAATCAAGCCCAAAACCTATCAGCTTAATCCTGAACAAACCCTGTTTCTAGGTGGTCTTGGACGGTTTGACTTCATATCAGGAGAAAAGCAAGGATTTACCGCTTTCTTTGACAATGAACTCAAACTCCATCGTACTAAGCTAGAAGGAGCAACTGACTTCTATGACAAGCACCTTGGAACCCTCCTCACACCACCAAATAGCAAGGAAAAAGAAGATTTTCCAAAACTAGTCCAACATGTCTTTACCATCAAGGATAAGACAGACCTAGTCATCTCAGGCCTAGGCTGGATCCGCGTAACAGGCAGCGCCAAAGTCGCCGTCTGGGCACCAGAAGGCGTCGCAGTCGTCACACGAAAAGCAATAATTTAAAATAAAATCACTGAGCGAACAAAGTGAGCTCATAAAAAGATAGTTATTGCCGTGGTGTGATTGCCAATCTCTTGATTGGCAAGGGGCACAATTGAGACCCAGGCTCAATTGTGAGGTCAGGAAATCCATTTTTTAAAGATGAGATCTTTGAAAAATTAGTTCCGACCGTCCCTCACCACCTAAAATAACTATCAAAAAACAAGGAAGAAAATTATGTCATTAACATCAAAACAACGTGCCTTCCTCAACAGCCAGGCACACACCCTCAAACCCATTATCCAAATCGGGAAAAATGGACTCAACGACCAAATCAAAACCAGCGTCCGTCAAGCCCTTGACGCTCGCGAATTGATTAAGGTAACTCTCTTGCAAAATACAGATGAAAACATCCACGAAGTAGCTGAAATCTTGGAAGAAGAAATCGGTGTGGATACAGTCCAAAAAATCGGACGTATCTTGATCTTGTTTAAGCAATCCAGCAAGAAAGAAAATCGCAAGATTTCTAAAAAAGTCAAAGAAATCTAAAACCTACTCCAAACAACTGTTTATACAGAGAATTAAAGGAAGACGAGCCTATGGCAATCGAATTATTGACTCCCTTTACCAAGGTAGAGTTGGAGCCAGAAATCAAGGAGAAAAAACGCAAACAAGTTGGGATTTTAGGAGGGAATTTTAACCCCGTTCACCATGCCCATCTTGTTGTGGCGGACCAAGTACGACAACAGTTAGGACTGGACCAGGTCCTGCTCATGCCTGAATACCAGCCACCTCATGTAGACAAAAAAGAAACCATCCCTGAACACCACCGTCTCAAGATGCTTGAATTGGCGATTGAGGGGATCGAAGGTCTAGCCATTGAAACCATTGAGCTAGAGCGCAAGGGCATTTCCTACACCTACGACACCATGAAGATTTTGACAGAGCAACATCCAGATACGGATTATTACTTCATTATCGGTGCGGATATGGTGGACTATCTACCTAAGTGGTATCGGATTGATGAACTAGTCGACATGGTTCAGTTTGTGGGAGTCCAGCGACCACGCTACAAGGCAGGAACTTCTTATCCAGTCATCTGGGTGGATGTTCCGCTCATGGATATCTCATCTAGTATGGTGCGAGATTTCCTTGCCCAAGGTCGGAAACCCAACTTTCTCCTACCTCAGCCAGTGCTAGACTACATCGAGAAGGAGGGACTCTACTGATGGGCTATCAAGACTATATCAACTGCTCCCGTGAGGCTTTGTTGGAAAAAATGGCAGAGCTTCTACCTGAAAAACGCTTAACCCATTGCTTGGGTGTGGAGCGTGCGGCCATGGAACTGGCTCAGCGCTTTGGTGTGGATAGTGAGAAAGCAGGTCTAGCAGGACTTCTCCACGACTATGCTAAAAAGCTGTCAGATCAGGAATTCCTAAACTTGATTGACCGATATCAGCTAGACCCTGACCTCAAAAACTGGGGCAACAATGTCTGGCATGGGATGGTCGGCATCTACAAAATCAAGGAAGATTTGAACTTGCAAGATCCTGAAATCCTGCGAGCCATTGAAATCCATACAGTCGGAGCTGGTCAGATGACCGACCTAGACAAGGTTATCTACGTCGCAGACTATATCGAGCACAATCGTGCCTTTCCAGGAGTGGATCAGGCACGTGAGATTGCGAGTCTTTCGCTTAATAAGGCAGTGGCTTACGAAACAGCTCGTACCGTGGAGCATCTAGCTCATCAGGGATTCCCCATCTATCCCCAAACCCTTGAAACCTATAACGCCTTTGTGCACTATTTGAAAGAGGACTAAATGAACGAAAAAGAATTATTAGAACTAGTCGTGAAAGCGGCTGATGAGAAACGTGCGGAGGATATCCTTGCACTTGATGTACAAGATTTGACCAGTGTGACAGACTACTTTGTTATCACTAGCTCGATGAATAGCCGTCAGTTGGACGCTATCGCTGACAATATCCGTGAAAAAGTAGCTCAAGCTGGCTTTAAAGGCAGTCATGTCGAAGGAGATGCAGCAGGAGGCTGGGTCTTACTAGACCTCGGTGGTGTCGTCGTGCATATCTTCTCAGAAGAAATGCGTGCCCACTATAACCTAGAAAAACTATGGCATGAGGCGGCTTCTGTAGATATTTCAGAAGCCTTAGCATAGGATATGAACTCAGTTGCAGTCAACTGGGTTTTATTTGCTTATTTTAGAAAAAATGGATAGAAAGGTGAGAGCGTTGTGTTTTGTTCATCTCGACACTGAACACGAGCTAAAAGCTGCGAGAAAAAGAGTTACTTCCTTTGTATCTGACGATACAGCAGAAAGTTTCCTATTTTCTCCTTGCTTTTAACGCTCTTTGTATCTTAATTATGGCAACTTATGAAACCTTTGCGGCGGTCTATGATGCGGTCATGGATGACAGTTTATACGATAAATGGACGGATTTTTCCCTCCGTCATTTGCCAAAGACCAAGGAGAGAAAGACGCTTTTGGAGCTTGCTTGTGGGACAGGCATCCAGTCCGTTCGCTTTTCTCAGGCTGGTTTTGAAGTGACTGGACTGGACTTGAGCGCAGATATGCTGAAGATTGCGGAGAAGAGAGCTGCTTCAGCCAAGCAAAAGATTGATTTTATTGAAGGCAACATGCTGGATTTGTCCAAAGCAGGAAAATATGATTTTGTCACTTGTTATTCGGACTCGATCTGTTACATGCAGGATGAGGTAGAAGTAGGGGATGTCTTTAAGGAAGTCTATAATTCCCTCAACGAAGATGGAGTCTTTATCTTTGATGTACATTCGACCTACCAGACGGACGAGTTTTTTCCAGGCTATTCTTACCATGAAAATGCAGAAGATTTTGCCATGCTCTGGGATACCTATGAGGACGCAGCACCTCACTCTATCGTGCATGAGTTGACTTTCTTTATCAAGGAGGCCGATGGTTCCTTTAGTCGCCACGATGAGGTACACGAGGAGCGTACATACGAAGTCTTGACCTATGATATTTTGCTGGAACAGGCTGGATTCAAGTCCTTCAAACTCTTTGCGGACTTTGAGGACAAGGAGCCAACAGAAACCAGTACCCGTTGGTTTTTTGTGGCGCAGAAGTAGGAGAACATCATGACCATCTCAGGTATTATCGCGGAGTTCAATCCTTTTCATAATGGGCATAAATACCTGCTTGAGCAGGCGAAGGGGCTGAAAATCGTTGCCATGTCAGGGAATTTCATGCAGCGTGGAGAGCCTGCTATCGTGGACAAGTGGACACGGGCTCAAATGGCGCTGGAAAATGGAGCGGATCTGGTAGTGGAATTGCCCTTTTTAGTCAGTGTTCAGGCGGCAGATTTCTTTGGACAAGGAGCAGTAGATATCTTGGATCGGTTGGGCATTGATAGCCTAGCTTTTGGGACGGAGGAAGTTCTGGATTATCAGAAAATTGCTGACCTATACACGGAGCAAGTTGCTGAGATGGAGAAATTTGTAGATAATCTGCCGGACTCTCTCTCTTATCCACAGAAAACCCAAGCTATGTGGAAGGAATTTGCAGGTCTTGATTTTTCAGGCAATACACCCAATCATGTTCTAGCTTTGGCCTATGCTAAGGCAATTGCAGGACGAAACATCAACCTGCATCCAATTCAACGTCAGGGAGCTGGCTATCATTCTGTGGACAAGGAGGTGGACTTTGCCTCGGCAACAGCTCTCCGTCAGCATCAATCAGACCAAGATTTTTTGGAACGCTTTATGCCCTCTGTTGCCCTCTTTGAGCAAGCGAGTAAGGTGAGTTGGGATGACTATTTTCCATTTCTCCGCTATCAAATCTTGTCAAATCCAGACCTGACCACCATCTATCAGGTCAATCAAGAAATGGCAGTGCGTATCAAGGATGCCATCAAGATAGCCCAGTCTGTGGAGGAATTGGTCGAGGCAGTTGTCACTAAACGTTACACAAAAGCGCGTGTCAGACGCCTCTTGACCTATATCTTGGTGCAGGTCAGAGAAAGTGACTTGCCAGAAGCCATTCATGTCCTTGGCTTTACCGAAAAAGGCAGACAACACCTCAAGTCTCTGAAAGGGCAGGTCCATCTAGTCAGTCGAATTGGCAAAGAACCTTGGGATACTATGACTCAAAAGGCAGACCAGATTTACCAACTAGGACACCCAAGTATTGCAGAGCAGAATTTTGGCAGAGTGCCTATCAAAATAGAATTAAACTAAGTCTGCTGAAAGGTAGGCTTTTTTGCTTCGTTTTTCGTGGAAATTTAAATTTTTAAAGATTCTTAATTTTGCTTGAATATCCAAGGGATTTCTTCTAAAATTCACACAAAACTCTTCAATTTGGGTTTGTGAAAATCGGTTTTTTATGATAGAATATTAAGGAATGTATGTCATTCGATAAACAAATTTAATGAGGTAAAAACATGGAAATCATGACACTTGCGATTGCTGTTTTTGCCGTCATCATTGGTTTAGTCATTGGATATGTCAGCATCTCAGCTAAGATGAAATCATCTCAAGAAGCTGCAGAGTTGATGCTTCTAAATGCTGAACAAGAAGCAACTAATTTACGAGGACAAGCTGAGCGCGAAGCGGATTTATTGCTAAATGAAGCCAAGAGCGAAAGCAAGTCTCTTAAAAAAGAAGCACTATTGGAGGCCAAAGAGGAAGCCAGAAAATACCGTGAAGAAGTGGACGCTGAATTTAAGTCAGAACGTCAGGAGCTCAAGCAAATTGAAAGTCGTTTGACGGAGAGAGCTACGAGCCTTGACCGTAAGGATGACAATTTGACGAACAAAGAAAAAACACTTGAACAAAAAGAACAAAGTATTTCTGATAGAGCAAAAAACCTTGATGCACGTGAAGAGCAATTAGAGGAAGTCGAAAGACAAAAAGAAGCTGAACTTGAACGTATCGGTTCCCTTTCCCAAACTGAGGCTCGAGATATTATCTTGGCTCAGACAGAGGAAAACTTGACTAAGGAAATTGCTAGCCGCATTCGTGAGGCTGAGCAAGAGGTGAAGGAACGTTCAGACAAGATTGCGAAAGATATCTTGGTTCAGGCTATGCAGCGTATCGCTGGTGACTATGTAGCAGAGTCAACAAACTCAACAGTTCACCTACCAGACGATACCATGAAGGGACGGATTATCGGTCGTGAAGGACGCAATATTCGTACCTTTGAAAGTTTGACAGGGGTCGATGTGATCATCGATGACACGCCAGAAGTGGTAACCTTGTCAGGATTTGATCCGATTCGTCGTGAAATTGCTCGTATGACCATGGAAATGTTGCTCAAGGATGGCCGTATCCATCCAGCTCGTATCGAGGAGTTGGTGGAGAAAAACCGTCAGGAGATTGACAATAAAATCCGTGAATACGGGGAGGCTGCTGCCTATGAGATTGGTGCGCCAAACCTCCATCCAGACTTGATGAAGATCATGGGACGTTTGCAGTTCCGTACTTCTTATGGACAAAATGTCTTGCGTCATTCGATTGAAGTCGCTAAGTTGTCTGGTATCATCGCCAGTGAACTTGGTGAAAATGCAGCTCTTGCCCGTCGTGCTGGATTCCTTCATGACATCGGGAAAGCTATTGACCGCGAGGTTGAAGGCAGCCACGTTGAGATTGGTACGGAGTTGGCTCGTAAGTACAAGGAACACCCAGTTGTGGTGAATACGATTGCTAGCCACCACGGCGATGTGGAAGCCGAAAGCGTCATTGCAGTGATCGTTGCAGCAGCAGATGCCTTGAGTGCAGCGCGTCCAGGTGCTCGTAGTGAATCTCTTGAAAGCTATATCAAGCGCCTCCATGACTTGGAAGAAATCGCCAATGGCTTTGAAGGAGTACAAAATAGCTTTGCCCTTCAAGCAGGACGTGAAATTCGTATCATGGTAAATCCAGGACAAATCAAAGACGACAAAGTCACAATCTTGGCTCACAAAGTTCGTGAGAAAATTGAAAACAATCTCGATTACCCAGGAAATATCAAGGTAACCGTGATCCGCGAACTTCGTGCAGTAGATTATGCTAAATAAATAAGAAAGAGCAGTTGAAATATTACTGCTTTTTTGTTACACTAGATAGAAAGACTGTAGAAGGATAACTGACACTATCACCAGTATCCGAGAGAAATTTTACTTTATTTCACAGACTAACTAAAGGAGACATAATGGCAGACCGAGGCTTGCTAATCGTTTTTTCTGGTCCTTCAGGAGTTGGGAAAGGAACGGTTAGAAGAGAGATTTTTGAGAGTTCTGAGAATCAATTTCAATACTCTGTATCGATGACGACGCGTGCGCAACGTCCTGGTGAAGTGGACGGGGTGGACTATTTCTTCCGTACTCGTGAAGAGTTTGAAGAGCTGATCCGTCAAGGTCAGATGTTGGAATATGCAGAATATGTCGGTAACTATTATGGAACTCCTCTGACCTATGTCAACGAAACCCTAGATAAGGGAATCGATGTCTTTCTTGAGATTGAAGTGCAGGGAGCCCTTCAGGTTAAGAAAAAGGTTCCAGATGCTATCTTTATCTTTCTAACGCCACCAGATTTGGATGAATTGCAAGATCGTTTGGTAGGTCGTGGAACGGATAGTGCGGAAGTGATTGCCCAACGAATCGAAAAAGCCAAGGAAGAAATTGCTCTCATGCGTGAGTATGATTATGCCATTGTCAACGATCAGGTGCCCCTCGCTGCTGAACGTGTCAAGCGTGTGATTGAAGCAGAACACTTCCGTGTGGACCGTGTCATTGGTCACTATCAGGAAATGTTGCCAAAATCTCCAACTACTCGATAAACTATAGGAAACAGGTACAATCAAATGATGTTAAAACCCTCTATCGATACCTTGCTGGACAAGGTACCATCAAAATATTCACTCGTAATCTTGGAAGCAAAACGTGCCCACGAACTAGAAGCAGGTGCGCCAGCAACTCAAGAGTTTAAGTCCGAAAAATCAACTCTTCGCGCTTTGGAAGAAATCGAGTCTGGAAACGTTACGATTCACCCAGATCCAGAAGGAAAACGTGAAGCGGTTCGTCTCCGTATCGAAGAAGAAAAACGCCGCAGAGAAGAAGAAGAAAAGAAAATCAAAGAACAAATCGCTAAAGAAAAAGAAGATGGTGAAAAAATTTAAGGTTGGGGGGACTCAATCTTATTTTTTCTATTGCAAGAATTTATTAACAAGAAGGAGGTGAGAAGATGGCGATCGCAAAGATTATCGTGGATGTTCCCCTGATGCAGACGGACCAGCCCTATAGTTATAAGGTTCCAGAGGAATTTGTAGAGATGCTGGAAGTCGGTATGCGGGTCCATGTCCCCTTCGGTAAGGGCAATCGTTTGATCCAAGGGATTGTGTTGGGCTTGGAGTCCCAGTCGGATGAAGAAGTGGCTGATCAGGACTTGAAAGAGATTGTGGAGGTGCTAGACTTTTCTCCAGTCTTGACTCAGGAGCAACTCTGGCTGGCTGAGGAGCTACGTAAGTCTGTCTTTTCTTACAAAATCTCCATCCTAAAAGCCATGTTGCCGGGATTTTTAAACTCCAGCTATGATAAGATTCTCTATCCTTTAGAAGGCCTAAGTCAGGCAGACAAAGAGCGCTTGTTTAGTTCTGAAGATTCGCTAGTCTTTTCTTCTCTAGATTTAGCAAAGCAGGCAGAAATGATGTGCTTGACTAGAAAAGGTCTGCTCCGCTTAGAGTACCAGGCTGTTGATCAGAAGAAGGTCAAGACCCAGTCTTGGTATGAGGTTGATGCTACTCGACTAGAGCAGATTGAGATTTCTGCGCGTGCCAAGAAAAAGGCAGAGCTGAGAGACTATTTGCTTTCTCATCCCGAAAGTGCTCCTCTGGCTAGCTTGTTAGAATCCTACTCACGCGAGCAAGTCAACTTTTTTGTGGATCAAGGAGCTCTAAGCCTTGTCCACAAGGAAGTGCAACGTTCAGCTGCTTATTTTGAAGGCATTGAAGCAAGTAGACCTTTGGAGCTGAACCCAGAGCAAAGACAAGCTCGCGATGCTGTTATCAGTGCTATTGGCAGTCAGCAACCTCCTTTCCTCCTTCAAGGGATTACAGGAAGTGGGAAAACAGAGGTTTACTTACAGATCATCCAAGGAGTCTTGGACAAGGGCAAGACAGCCATTTTGCTGGTACCTGAGATTTCTCTGACGCCACAAATGACGGAGCGTTTTATTGCTCGTTTCGGCGAGAAAGTAGCCATCCTTCACTCAGGCCTGTCTAATGGTGAAAAGTACGATGAATGGCGCAAAGTGGAACGTGGAGATGCTCAAGTTGTTGTTGGAGCCAGATCAGCCATCTTTGCTCCTCTGAAAAATCTAGGTGTCATCATTATCGATGAAGAACATGAAGCCAGTTACAAGCAAGACAGCAATCCGCGTTATCATGCTAGAGAGGTCGCCATTCTACGGGCCCAGTACAATCAAGCGGCCCTGGTCCTTGGTTCGGCGACACCGAGCTTAGAGAGCCGTGCGCGTGCTGGAAAAGGGGTCTATCAACACTTACGTCTGACCCAACGGGCCAATCCTTTGGCTACGATTCCTGAGGTTCAAGTGATTGACTTTCGTGACTATATCGGGCAGAATGAGACATCAAACTTTACTCCTCCTTTGCTAGAAGCCATCCAAGACCGTTTGGATAAAAAAGAGCAGGTAGTCCTCATGCTCAACCGTCGGGGTTATTCTAGCTTTGTTATGTGTCGGGAGTGTGGGACGGTGGATACTTGTCCCAACTGCGATATTTCTCTGACTCTCCACATGGATACCAAGACCATGAACTGCCATTACTGTGGCTTTTCTAAGGGAATTCCTCATGTCTGTCCCAACTGTCAGAGCTGCAGTATTCGCTACTACGGTACAGGGACTCAGAAAGCCTACGATGAGCTAGCAGAGCTTTTTCCTCAGGCCCGCATTCTGCGGATGGATGTGGATACGACCCGTAGGAAAGGAAGTCACCAAGCTCTTCTTGACCAGTTTGGTCAAGGGGAAGCGGATATCTTGCTGGGAACTCAGATGATTGCCAAGGGCTTGGATTTTCCAAATGTGACTCTGGTCGGAGTTCTTAATGCAGATACGGCCTTGAATCTGCCTGATTTCCGTTCTTCTGAGAGAACCTTCCAACTCTTGACCCAGGTGGCTGGTCGTGCAGGTCGAGCGGAAAAGGCTGGGCAGGTCTTGATCCAGTCTTACAATCCAGAGCACTATGCCATTCGTTTTGCAAAAGATCAGGATTACGAAGGTTTTTATGCCTATGAAATGAGTATCAGGCGCCAACTCGGCTATCCGCCTTATTATTTCACTATTGGGATTACCCTCTCTCACAAGAAAGAAGAAGAGGTTGTCAAACGTGCCTATGAAGTTATGGAGATTTTGAGGTCAGGTTTATCAGATGCTAGTGTAATTCTAGGTCCGACGCCAAAACCTATCGCACGTACTCATAACCTCTATCATTATCAGATTTTAATCAAATATCGTTTAGAAGATGAGTTAGCTTCAACCCTTAATCAGGTCTTAGCCCTAACTCAAGAACGTGAAAATAGCGAACTTCGTCTCAGTATTGACCACGAACCGCAACAATTTTTATAGAAGGAGAAAAGATGACAAAACTAATCTTTATGGGTACACCCGACTTTTCAGCGACAGTTTTGAAGGGGTTGTTATCGGACGACCGTTATGAGATTCTAGCTGTTGTGACCCAGCCAGACCGAGCTGTCGGCCGTAAAAAAGTGATCCAAGAAACCCCAGTCAAGCAGGCTGCCAAAGAAGCAGGTCTTCCCATCTACCAGCCAGAAAAATTATCTGGAAGTCCTGAGATGGAAGCTATTATGAATTTAGGAGCGGATGGGATTGTGACCGCTGCTTTTGGGCAGTTTCTCCCAAGCAAACTTCTTGATAGCATGGATTTTGCGGTCAATGTTCACGCTTCCCTTCTTCCCAAACACCGTGGTGGCGCTCCCATTCATTATGCCCTGATTCAAGGAGATGAGGAGGCTGGTGTGACCATTATGGAAATGGTTAAAGAAATGGATGCAGGAGATATGATTTCCCGCCGCAGTATTCCCATCACAGATGAGGACAATGTCGGAACCCTGTTTGAAAAATTAGCGATTGTTGGTCGTGACTTGCTTTTGGATACCTTACCTGCCTATATTGCTGGGGAGATCAAACCTGTGCCTCAGGACCCTAGTCAAGTCACTTTCTCGCCAAATATTAAGCCAGAAGAAGAGAAACTGGATTGGACTAAAACCAATCGCCAACTCTTCAACCAAATCCGTGGGATGAATCCTTGGCCTGTTGCCCACACTTTTCTCAAGGGTGATCGCTTTAAGATTTATGAATCCCTGCCAGTAGAAGGTCAGGGATCTCCGGGTGAAATCCTCTCAATTGGCAAGAAAGAATTAATAGTTGCAGCGGCTGAAGGAGCTCTATCTCTCAAGCAAGTGCAGCCAGCAGGTAAGCCTAAGATGGACATTGCTTCCTTCCTCAACGGAGTTGGACGGACATTAACTGTAGGAGAACGATTTGGTGACTAAAGTAGAAACGGCTAGAAGTCTAGCTCTAACAGTGCTAGAGGATGTTTTTGTCAACCAAGCATACTCCAATATTGCCTTAAATAAACACCTCAAGGGGAGTCAACTCTCAGCAGCAGACAAGGGCTTGGTGACAGAGATTGTCTATGGAACGGTAGCCCGTAAACTGACTCTGGAATGGTACCTGTCCCACTTTATCGAAGACCGGGATAAGCTAGATAACTGGCTCTATATCCTGCTCCTTCTTAGCGCCTACCAACTTCGGTATCTGGATAAGATTCCTAATCACGCTGTAGTCAATGAAGCGGTAGAACTAGCCAAAGCGCGTAAAAAAGGCAGTGAAAAATTGGTCAACGCAGTCCTTCGTCGTATTTTGCGAGAAGGTTGGCCGGATGTTGACAGCATCAAACGCAAAAACAAGCGTGATTCCATTGCCTATTCTCTCCCAGTTTGGCTAGTGTCTAAGCTCAAGGAAGAATACGGTGAAGAGCGAGCACAAGCCATCTTTAAAAGTCTTTTGGTGCGTAACAAAGCCAGTGTTCGGGTGACTGACTTGAGTCGAAAAGAGGAAATCAAAGCCGTGTTAGAGGCGACTGATTCCCCTTTGGCGGCCACTGGTCTGGTCAAGGAGCAAGGCCACTTTGCAGGACATGATTTGTTCGCAGAAGGGGCTATAACCATCCAGGACGAGTCCAGTCAATTGGTTGCTCCGACTCTTCATCTACAAGGTGATGAACAGGTCCTAGATGCCTGTGCCGCTCCGGGTGGGAAAACAGCCCATATGGCTTCTTATCTCACGACAGGTCAGGTTACTGCTCTGGACTTGTATGATCATAAGTTGGACTTAATCCAAGAAAATGCGGAGCGTTTAGGTGTGGCAGATCGAGTGCAAACGCAAAAATTGGATGCCAGAAAAGTGCATGAGTTTTTCGGTCGGGACTCCTTTGATAAGATTTTGGTAGATGCCCCTTGTTCTGGAATCGGCCTCTTGCGCCGCAAACCAGACATCAAATACAATAAAGAAACGGCAGATTTCACGTCCTTACAGGAAATTCAGCTGGAAATATTAGGTAGTGTTTGTCAAACACTACGAAAAGGTGGTATAATAACGTATAGTACCTGTACTATTGTCTCTGAGGAGAACTTCCAAGTCGTTGAGGCGTTTTTAGAAAGTCATCCCGAGTTCGAGCAGGTTAAACTAGAACACGAATGTAAAGATATCTTAAAAGATGGCTGCATCCTGATTACTCCTGAATTGTATGGAAGTGATGGATTCTTTATCAGCCAATTTCGCAAGATATCAGAATAGGAAGGAACTGACACAATGGAAATAGCATTATTAACAGATGTTGGTCAGAAACGTACAAATAATCAGGACTATGTCAATCACTTTGTCAACCGAGCAGGACGTACTATGATCATCTTGGCTGACGGGATGGGAGGACACCGTGCAGGAAATATCGCTAGTGAGATGGCGGTCACAGACCTCGGTGTGGATTGGGTGGATACCCAAATTAACTCAGTCAATGAAGTTCGTGAGTGGTTTGCCCACTACCTGGAGATTGAAAATCAAAAAATTCATCAACTAGGTCAGGACGAAGCCTACAGAGGCATGGGGACAACGCTAGAAGCTGTTGCGTTTATTGACAACCAAGCCATCTATGCTCACATTGGAGATTCTCGTATCGGTTTGATTCGTGGAGAAGAATACCACCAGTTGACGAGTGACCATTCCTTGGTCAATGAATTGCTCAAGGCTGGTCAATTGACTCCAGAAGAGGCAGAAACTCACCCTCAAAAGAATATCATCACACAGTCTATCGGACAAAAAGATGAAATCCAGCCTGATTTTGGGATGATTACACTGGAGTTAGGAGATTATCTCTTGCTCAATAGTGACGGTTTGACCAATATGATTTCGGCAAGCGAAATTTATGATATTGTAACCAGCGATATTTCCCTAGCAGACAAGGCGGCCACCCTCATTCGTTTCGCTAACAATGCAGGAGGTTTAGACAACATTACGGTTGCCCTTGTTTACATGAACGAGGAGGCGGCAGAATGATCCAAATCGGCAGGATTTTTGCCGGGCGGTATCGGATTGTCAAGCAGATTGGTCGAGGAGGCATGGCAGATGTTTACTTGGCCAAGGATTTGATCCTAGATGGGGAAGAGGTGGCAGTTAAGGTCCTGAGGACCAACTACCAGACGGACCCGATTGCTGTGGCACGTTTCCAGCGGGAAGCGAGGGCTATGGCGGATCTGGACCATCCTCATATCGTTCGGATAACAGATATCGGTGAGGAAGATGGCCAACAGTACCTGGCTATGGAATACGTAGCAGGACTTGACCTCAAGCGTTATATCAAAGAACACTATCCTCTTTCAAATGAAGAGGCGGTTCGGATTATGGGACAGATTCTTTTGGCTATGCGTTTAGCTCATGCTAGAGGAATTGTTCACCGAGATTTGAAACCTCAAAATATCCTCTTGACACCAGATGGAACTGCTAAAGTTACTGACTTTGGGATTGCAGTGGCCTTTGCAGAGACGAGTCTGACCCAGACCAACTCGATGCTGGGTTCGGTTCATTATTTGTCACCTGAGCAAGCGCGTGGTTCAAAAGCGACCTTCCAGAGTGATATCTATGCAATGGGAATTATCTTCTATGAAATGCTGACGGGTCATATCCCTTATGATGGGGATAGTGCGGTTACGATTGCTCTTCAGCATTTCCAGAAGCCACTTCCGTCCGTCATAGCTGAAAACCCATCTGTCCCTCAGGCTTTGGAAAATGTTGTCATCAAGGCAACTGCTAAGAAATTGTCTGATCGCTATCAGTCTGTTTCAGAAATGTATGTGGACTTGTCAACTAGCTTGTCTTATAATCGTCGGAATGAACCGAAACTGGTCTTTGACGATGCGAGTAAGGCGGATACGAAGACTTTACCTAAAGTCCCACAAAGTACATTGACCTCGATTCCAAAAGCTCCGGCGCAGGAGGAACGTCCTCAGTCAAAGAAATTAACCCCAGAGCAAGCACCTACGCAAAAGCCAACTAAAAAGCGGAAGTTTAAGGCTCGCTATATGATTCTTTTAGCTAGTCTTCTATTGGTTGCAGCCTCTTTAATATGGATTTTGTCTAGAACACCTGCAACGATTCCCATTCCTGATGTGGCTGGACAAACCGTTGCAGAGGCCAAAGAAGCACTCAAAAAATCTAAGTTTGAAGCTGGTGAAGAGAAATCGGAGGCTAGTGATACAGTAGCGGAAGGACGCGTTATTCGAACCGATCCGGAAGCTGGCAGCGACCGAAAAGAAGGAACCAAGGTTAATTTGATTGTTTCTTCTGGTAAGAAATCCTTCCAATTGAGCAATTACGTCGGACGCAAGTATACGGATGTAGTAGCTGAACTCAAGGAGAAAAAGGTGCCAGAAAATCTAATCAAGATGGAAGAGGAGGAATCCAGCGAAAGCGAACCTGGAACCATTCTCAGACAAAGTCCTGCGGCAGGTACGACTTATGATCTTTCAAAAGCCAGCACAATTACTTTAACGGTTGCTAAGAAAGTAACAAGTGTTTCTATGCCAAGTTATATTGGTTCAAGTCTCGAATTTACAAAGAATAATTTGACTCAGATTGTCGGTGTAAAAGAGGCCAATATTGAGGTTGTCGAAGTTTCGACTGCTCCTGAAGGCACAGCAGAAGGTACAGTTGTAGATCAAACACCAAAAGCGGGTGAAAAGGTTGACCTTGCTAGCACGCGTATCAAACTTTCCATCTACAAACCGAAAACACCACCGTCAACTTCATCTTCTAGTTCTGCACAGCGTGGAAACCAAGGTTCTTCTACAACTCCAAATCAGGGGAACCAACAAGGAAACACTCCTTCAACTAGTCAATCAAATAGTGAAGGAACCCGTGAAAGTTCTCGAGATTAAACGAATCTTTGTCATGATTTCATGACAAAGATTTTTTTTCATTAATTTTTGTGATAAAATATAGGAAGCAGAAAAGGAGGAGAAAATGGACGAATCGAGAGAGTTGAATGCCGTCATTGATGTGATTATGCTAGCTGGAACCATTCTCTTAAAAAGCGGTTCGGAGATTTATCGGGTGGAGGACACCATGATCCGTATCGCTCATTCACAGGGAATAGTGGATTGCAACGTTCTTGCCATGCCAGCAGCTATTTTCTTTTCTATTGAGAATACCAATATTTCTCGTATGAAACGAGTAACTTCTTCCTCCTACAACATCGAAAAAGTCTGCGATGTGAACCAAGTATCACGGGAGCTTGTCGGAGGGCAGATTGATCTCTCTACGGCTTTTGAAAGGCTAAAGGAAATCAGAAATCAAGCTCTTCCTTATACCAAGTTTCAAGTGACTATTGCAGCAACTCTCAGTGCCCCTTTTTTCTCGATTATGTTCGGGGGGAATACCTATGATGCTTTTGGTGCAGCCATTGCGACCTTACTTGGTTTTGCTTTTTCTCTCTATGTAGAGAAGTTTGTCCGCATTCCTTTTGTAACCGCCTTTGCGGGTGCCTTTGTTTTTGGTTTGATTGCCCAGTTCTGGGCCCGCTATACGGGATTTCCTTCGACGGCAGACTTGATCATAGCGGGAGCGGTCATGCCTTTTGTTCCAGGGATTGCTCTGACAAATGCGGTTCGGGATATCATGACCAACCATATCAACTCTGGTATGAGCAAGATGTTTGAATCCTTGCTCATTACCCTCGCTTTAGGGGCCGGCACCTCCGTCGCCCTGGTTTTGATGACATAAGATGACTCTAACAAGTATTTTACTCCAAGCAGTGGCGAGTTTACTCGCCATTATCACCTTTCTAATCGTACTAAATGTTCAGCGCTCCATGCTCCTACCTGGTGGTGTTCTGGGAATGGGTGTCTGGCTCCTCTACCTCGTGCTCAAAGAACCAACCAATGTTATTGTTGCGACCTTTATTGCGGCAGTGGTTGGTTCTTGTATCAGCCAAATTTTAAGTATTGTATATAAGACGCCAGCAGTGGTCTTTGTCTTGGCCATTCTTGCCCCCTTGGTGCCCGGTTATCTATCCTATCGAACGACAGCCTTCTTTGTGACAGGCGATTACAGTCATGCCCTTACCAGTGCAACACTAGTAGTTATGTTGGCCCTGGTCATTTCTATCGGGATGGCAAGTGGAACAGTGATTCTGAAACTTTATTACTATATCCGAAAACAGCGAGGCATATCCTCCTAATGCTGTCAAAGCAAAGACTTGATTTGTTGAATCAAGTCTTTTTTCTCTCATTTGTTCCTATTTGTGATAAAATAGAATAGAACGATTTTTTACAATGAATGAAAAAACAGAGGTAAATATGACAATCGGTATTGATAAGATTGGTTTTGCGACCAGTCAATATGTCTTGAAATTACAAGACCTAGCAGAAACAAGAGGAGTTGATCCGGATAAATATAGTAAGGGTCTCTTGTTAAACGAAATTAGCATTGCACCATTGACTGAGGATGTTGTCACCTTAGCTGCCAGTGCAAGCAACTCTATCCTCACAGATAAAGAAAAAGAAGAAATCGATATGGTCATCGTGGCGACCGAGTCAGGAATTGACCAGAGTAAGGCGGCGGCGGTCTTTGTTCACGGTCTATTAGGTATCCAGCCGTTCGCTCGCAGTTTTGAAATCAAAGAAGCTTGTTACGGAGCAACAGCTGCCCTCCATTATGCCAAGTTGCATGTGGAAAATTCTCCAAAGTCCAAGGTCTTGGTCATCGCCAGCGATATTGCCAAGTATGGTGTAGCGACTCCAGGTGAACCAACTCAGGGAGCTGGGAGTGTGGCGATGTTGATTACGCAAAATCCGCGTACCATGGCCTTTAACAATGATAATGTTGCCCAAACGCGTGATATTATGGATTTCTGGCGTCCGAACTATTCAACCACTCCTTATGTAAACGGTTTGTACTCAACCCAGCAATATCTTGACAGTCTTACGACGACTTGGGATGAATACAAGAAACGTTATGATTGGACTATGGATGACTTTGCGGCTATCTGCTTCCACTTACCTTACCCTAAGTTGGCCCTAAAAGGCTTGCGCAAGATGATGGATAAGACTTTGTCTCAGGAAAAAAAGGATAGTCTGCAAGAAAACTTTGACAAATCCATTCTCTACAGTCAGATGATTGGGAATATCTACACAGGTTCCCTCTTCCTCGGTCTCCTATCCCTTTTGGAAAATGCAGAAAATTTGAAGGCTGGAGATAAAATTGTCCTCTATAGCTATGGAAGTGGAGCTGTTTCAGAATTCTTTAGTGGTGAATTGGTCGAAGGCTATGAGGCCTACCTTGATAAGGAGCGCTTGAGCAAACTCAAGCAGCGTACAGTCTTATCTGTTGCAGACTATGAAAAAGTCTTCTTCGAAGAGGTGCAGTTGGATGAATTTGGTTCAGCCCAATTTGCAGCCTATGAAAATCAAGACTATGCCTTGGTTGAAATTGTCGACCACCAACGCCGTTATAGCAAGGTTGAAAAATAATGAAGTTAAGTTGGAATGGATTTTCTAAAAAATCATACCATGAGCGCCTTGAGTTGCTGAAAGCTCAGGCGCTCCTTAGTCCTGAAAATCAAACCAGTCTGGAGCAGGATGAACAAATCAGCTTGGCAGTTGCAGATCAGCTGAGTGAGAATGTAGTGGGAACTTTTTCTCTGCCTTATTCTATCATTCCAGAGCTTTTGGTGAACGGTCAGGACTACACAGTTCCCTATGTGACAGAAGAACCCTCAGTGGTTGCTGCGGCCAGCTATGCAAGTAAAATCATCAAGCGAGCAGGTGGCTTTACTGCTCAAGTACATGAGCGCCAGATGATTGGTCAGGTAGCCCTTTATCAAGTTGCTAATCCTGAACAAGCGCAAGAGAAGATTGCCAGCAAGAAGGCGGAGCTCTTAGAACTTGCCAATCAAGCCTATCCCTCCATCGTCAAACGTGGTGGTGGGGCGCGTGATTTGCATGTAGAGCAGATCAAAGGTGAAACAGACTTTCTCGTCGTCTATCTCCATGTCGATACTCAGGAAGCCATGGGAGCCAATATGCTTAACACCATGCTGGAAGCCTTGAAACCAGTCTTAGAAGAACTCAGTCAGGGACAGAGTCTTATGGGAATTTTGTCCAACTACGCGACCGATTCTCTGGTGACTGCAAGCTGTCGTATCGCCTTTCGCTACTTGAGTCCCCAAAGGGACCAAGGACGAGAAATTGCGGAGAAAATAGCTTTGGCTAGCCAGTTTGCACAGGCTGATCCCTACCGAGCAGCTACTCACAATAAAGGGATTTTTAATGGTATTGATGCCATTTTGATTGCCACTGGTAATGACTGGCGTGCCATCGAAGCTGGGGCCCATGCCTTTGCCAGTCGAGATGGACGCTATCAAGGTCTTAGTCAATGGACACTGGACATGGAAAGAGAAGAATTGGTCGGTGAGATGACCCTACCCATGCCGGTAGCGACCAAGGGTGGCTCAATCGGTCTCAACCCGCGTGTAGCCCTCAGTCATGAACTACTGGGAAATCCTTCTGCCAAAGAATTAGCTCAGATTATCGTATCCATCGGTCTCGCCCAAAACTTTGCGGCCCTCAAAGCCTTGGTAAGTACGGGCATCCAGCAAGGCCACATGAAATTGCAGGCCAAATCCCTAGCTCTCCTAGCAGGTGCTAGTGAGTCCGAAGTTGCTCCCCTCGTTGAGCGCCTCATCGCAGAGAAAACCTTTAACTTAGAGACAGCCCAGCGCTATCTAGAAAACTTACGATCATAAAAAAACTCAGACGAATTGGTCTGAGTTTTTTGTATTTAAATACTTTTTCCTGGTAATAATGTAACTGGTAAGAAGTAACCAGTTGTTGC
>CAUVMH010000003.1:0-52940 GCA_963552835.1 uncultured Streptococcus sp.
ACATATTTTAAAAACTATACTGGGAGCGTTCTTTTTTGGACTGATGATGCAAATTGTTGTCTCTCTTCGCATTCAAAAGGCAAAGAAAGACCAAGAAGACGACTAGGAGGTGCCTTATGAAATCACTAGCTAGACTACTGATCATTCATGTTTTTATCAGTATTTTCCTTTCCTTCGCTCTTATTTCAGGAGCTGTTTCTAATACAGTTTTAATACTATTACTCCTCTTTCTTCCTGTACTCAATAAAGGACTTGAGAAAATGCAATCAAAACGGGTACCTATCCTCAACGCTGCCCTCTTCTTCCTCCTTATATCCTTTCCACAACTTTTAACCAACCCTGTCCAATGGAAATTTTCAATATTCCTAGTCATAACCATTATTTCAAGTTTGGCCTACTTCTATAACTTTTATCAAGTAGTTAAAGAAGGAGATCGAAAACAGTTGATTTAGGAGATTACTCCCATAATTTCTCATTTTATAGACAAATAATCCCATCCAGCTCATGCTAGATGGGATTATTTTATTTCTTAACAGAGGTTGCAAGTCATTTCCCTTTCATCTTAGAAAGTCGACTCTTTCCAACTCACACTACAATCCAAGACTTGTTGCCTTTCTTCTTGATTGCGGCCTTCAATCTGGTCAATCAAAATCTTTGTAGCCTGTTGTCCTTCTTCAAAGGCGGGCTGAACCAACGTCGAAACACTTGGAGAAGAAAAGCAAGTCCACTCCGTATTGTCAAAACCAATCAACCCAACTTGTGGCAAGTTATAATTCAACTCTTTGATAACGGTAAAGACTAGAGGTAGGGCCCAACAGTTAGGGACAAATACCAGAGTTTTTTCATCGGGATTGATTTCTTTTTGTAAAAATTCCTTCATTTGTTCCAAATTCGTATGCTTATCTTCAATGGTTAGACTAGCGTGGCGCATGTTAGCATCTGTTAAAGCATCCACAAAACCACTTGCCCGCTCAATCCGAGTACTCAAACGACTCGTATCCGCTGTAATCAAGAGAAAATGCTCATAACCTTTTTCGATACAGGACTGGGTCATGTCATAAACGGCATCATAGTTATTGGTTTTGACCCAGCTAGTCCGGTGTTCATAGAGCTGACTATCAAAAAAGACCATTTTCTTCTTTTTCTCATCGATAATACGAGAATATTTTCGGAAATTAGAGGTCGGCTGAATAATAAAGCCGTCTACTCCCAAGAGAAGCATGCTTTCAATATACCTGTCCTCACTCTCTTGGCTGTAATTACTATTTCCTATCATTACCTGGTAGCCATTCTGGCTGGCGATATCCTCAATTCCCTTAACAATTTGGTTTGAGAAACTGTTGGTAATATCACCAATCAAGACACCAATTAATTTTGTTCGTTTGGAGTTTAAGCTACGCGCAACAATGCTCGGTTTGTAATTTGTTTCATGAATAACTTTTTCAATCTTTTCACGTGTCTCTCGGGACATTTTTTCATATTTCCCGTTTAGGTAAAATGACACGGTTGTTTTCGAGGTCTGAGCCATTTCCGCAATGTCTTTTATGGTCAGTTTCTTCTCCAATCTAAAACACCTCCTACTAATACTTAGTATAACATATTTACTGTTCAAAAAGCCTATTTCTAGCACTGCAAGCGAATCATTCTCTCATTTATTTTATCATATACTAGACATTTTCCACGCATTTTTGTTCCGTCAACGAGGCACAATTTTTCACCTATACAAATATCCTCGCTTAATAACAGAATCAGCTTGTCTGTTTCGTCATTTTTCACTTCAAAAGCCAGAGCATTTTCTACTTCATGACCATCTGTCTGGTAGACAGAATGACGGGTGATTTCAAAACTCTCATGTGCAATGATGGTATAATCCAGCATCTGATTCTCAAAGAATTGGTGTTTCGTGAGTTTGCTACTTTTTTCAAGCTCATTGTATTTAGGAGAAATAATGGTATCTTCCAAATCAAAATCAACTTCACTCCATAGTTTCAACTGATTGATTTTCCCATCTTGATAGGTCACATCCTTGTCAAGGATAAACTGAGTCAACGACTCATGCTGACCTTGACACCTGATGTCATCTACCAAGAGCCACACATCCTCTGCTAACATGAGGATTTTTCTCCTGTGAAGATAAGGCAAATCAGGTTCTGCTGACAAATAAGCCCCCTCAATATAATGCACTCCCTCCCTTTCTTTATGGTGACAAAACAGGGAGTGAGGATAGTATTCATATTCCCAGGATCCCGTGATTCTTTCCGGAGCTTTCCCATCTACAATGCAGGTCGAATGACTCCAAGCACTCTTTAAGAGATAACGTTCATCTATCTCCCGATAAGAATAACGCCCAGCATCTATGAAAATCGGTTGACCTTGATACTGTAAGCAAAAACTATTCTCGTCACTATGGCTATGGGCACTTCCTAGCGGACCGTTTTTGAAAAATAGATAACGATGTTCATCCTTAATGCAGACATGTCCAGAGTCTTCAAAAATCATGGACTTAGGCTGCCAAGCTCTCTTTTCAAATTCCTGCAGTTGCTTGACCTTTTCTCGCCCCAGGAACAAGAGGCTAAGCAAATCGACTTTAACATCCAGACCGTTAAGAAGGTCTTCCTTGTTCAAAACCACAGCAGACAAGCTCAAAATTTCTGTCGTTTCTGTAGAATCACTATCACCAAAAGCTAAGGTCCGTCCATCTAGACCTGTCATCATCTGAATGTAAGTCGCCATCTTTTCCAGCAGCTCTTGAAAGCTATCTTGCAAGTCTGGAAGCAAGAGACACAAGTCCAGCAAGGCTTTATAAACCTCTACATGATAGAGAATCGACTGTTCAAACTGGCTTCCATCTTCTAAAATCTGCGTCTCGATCTGCTGTTTCAACTCCTTTGAAGCAAAATGGTAAGCTTCTTCTAGGTCCATCTTATCTGAAAAGAAATGATAGGTTGCAAGCATCGGAATAGTTTGTAAAATCCCCCAGTTACTAAGGGTGTACTTGGCGCGATAGTGGCTTTTCATAAAGTCAATCTGCTTTTCTAGACTGACCAAAATTTTCTCTAGTTCTTCCTCCTCTAGCAAGTCAAATTTCAAGAGGAGCAAGAGTAGTTTCAACCAAGCAAAGGAACGAATACCCGTATCCAAGGTTCTAGTCATCAAAGATTGAGGAGAAAATTCTCTCACCTGCTCAATCCAATCAAATAGAAAGAACTTGCACTTTTGGATATAGCCCTTATCTCCTTCTACCAGATACCCAATCATAAACTGCAAGAGATATTCTTGTCGATTGAGCATATAAGCCCATTCTGGATCATCTTCAAATACTTGATTCCACACCATCGGCTGGATTTGATGGATTTTTGAACAAGGTTCCATATCCCAAGGACTATCAAACATAAAACGATTGTCCATCAAGCGTTCAAGGGAACTCTTGACTTTCTCATAGTCTTTTGAACAGTGGGACAAGATATAATCACGATATTGGTTTCCATCAATTCTTTCAAAAAATTGTCTTCTTCCTTCTTTCATTATCTATTACCAGAAAAAGAACTACTTAAAAAGCAGTTCTTTTGTCTTTCCCATTACACTTTCCTTTTCTACATAGATGACCACACCTTTTGCAATCTGCAAGGAGACCAAGTCATCTTTGATAGAAATGATTTTTCCATGAATTCCAGACAATAACAACACTTCATCACCAGATGTTAAAGAAGCTAAATACTCTTGTCGTTGCTCCATCTGTTTGCGAAGCAACTTTTGCTGACGAATAGAATGAAAGCTTGACAGTAAAAGGGGGCTCACTGCCAAGATAATCACTATTCCATAAAACAATGTTGTATCCATTAAGCTAGAATCTTAAGCCAGCTTCCGATAATTCCGATGATAACTGTTAAAATAACGAGTTTATATGTTGTCCATTTCTTTTCTTTGATCAAGTAGTAAACTAAAAGTGTAAATAGGGCTGGTAGAAGAGCTGGAGCAACCTTATCAAGCATCCCCTGAATACTTACGATACTTTGTTTGGCATCCGCTTTAACTTCCCCTGCAGCAAAGGTGATCGGCACCATAATCTTAACAGATGTAGCTGCCAAACCAGCAATTACGGTTACACCGATAATATTGGCAATACGAGAAATCGTTGCCATCTGTTCGCTTAGTTTATCAATCACAGTTGTTCCTAGTTTGTATCCATACAGACCAGTTGACAATTTAATCGCTGTCAAAATCGTATTCATCGCAAGGAAGAACAAGATTGGACCGACAACCAGGCCTTCTTGAGCAAACGAAGCTGCGATGGTCGAGAACAATGGAGCTAAACAGAATTGTGAGAGAGAATCCCCAATACCTGCTAATGGCCCCATCAAGGCCATCTTGATGCTACGTGTCTCTTTTGCCGGACGGCCATTTTCCAACATTACAAGATGCAAGCTGGTAATAAAAGGCAGGAAGTGTGGGTTGGTATTATAGAATTCACAGTTTTCTTCCAAGGCTTGGTAGAAACCTTCCTGATCCTCTCCATAGTGTTTTTTCAAAGCAGGATACATCACATTGGCATATCCCAACCCTTGATAGTTACTATAGTTAAATCCATTTTGACAAAAGAATGCCCGCAAAGACGTTTTAAGATAATCACGTTTTGTTAATTTGTTAGATCCAGTCATCGTGTGCTTCCTCCTCTACCACATGATTCGCTGTTTTTGGCTTGTTATAAAATTCAATCAAAGCAAAGATAGTACCTACAATTGCAATACCAATTGTTGGGATGTTTAGATAAGCCGCACAAACATATCCCAACAAGACAAACGGAATCAACTCTTTCTTAGCCATCACTGACAAGATCATTGCAAAACCGATAGCTGGGAGCATTTTACCAGCAACTGTCAAACCTGTAAGCAATACTGGCGGAATGTAATCTACGAGTTTCAACAAGGTATCCATTGAAAGGGCACCCAAGCAACCCAAGGTAAAGCCGATAAAGGCAAACAACCAAATTGTTGCATTTAGAGTGAACTTGAATTTCTTCAAATTATGGTTTTTCAAGTGCTTCATCGCCGTTTCAGGCGCACCAGCACGTACAGTATAGGCGAAAGTTTGTAAGAATTGAATCGCCACAGCAATCGGAGTAGAGAGGGCAAGAGCCGCTTCTGGACTGACTTTACCAGCACTAGTGATAGCCATCAAGGTACCAAAGATACCAGGTCCGATTGGGTTTGGTGGAACCGTACCTCCAGCACCAACACCGAATCCCATATAAGCCAATTCACCAATAGCTCCCATTGCAAGAGCAGTAGGCAAATCACCTAGAATAATTCCGACACCAAACGACAAAACAATACATCTATTGGTGTAAATCCCTAACAGCATTCCACTAAAACAGAAAGCTGTCCATAATCCAATTAAAATCGCTTGAAATACATTAATCGACATAACGATCTCCTCTTTTAAATATAGTCCATAATGTTGACTTCAACAGCTCCATCGTTTCCTGTTGGAGTTGTTTTCGTATTAAATGTTACTTGATAAGTTTGGTTCAATTCCTTGAGGGCTGCCTTGTCCTCTTCACCTAGGAAGATAGAGCGTGTCACCTGCTCTTTACCAGGGGCATTGTGAATGTTCCCGATATTGATTTCTTTAATTGGAACACCACCTTCTACCAAGGTTAAAGCATCTTTTACATCCTTCACAACGATAAAGATTGTTTGCGCGGGATTCGCCTTGTGGATAATATCAATCACCTTTTGCAAAGGGAAGAAACGCATGGCAACTGAGTCCGGCACAACTGTTTTCATCAGAGTTTGTTGCATCTTATCTGTGCTCACTTCGTCATTAGCAACAATAACTGTATTACACCCCAGGTATTTTACCCAAAGTTGTCCTTGCCCGTGAATTAAACGTTCATCGATACGGGTCATAATAATATTTGGCGTCGTCATATTTCTCCTCCTACCAATATAGGTTCCAGTCTTTGTAGAAACGGATTAGAGCTTCTAGGTAATAGTAGTCACCCCAGATATTGCCTTCATCCACTCCTTTACCTGAATGCCATGAGTACACACCGTGGAGGAGACTTGTTCCACCAGGGATAAATTGATCATTTGCATACTGTTCAATCAGAGAACGAAGCATAGCATGCATAGCATGTTTATAAATATCTTTGTCAGCGTCCACCTCTGGGAGATGTTTTAGCATTTCATGAATCCCACAGACGGCGATAGCTGTTGCTGAAGAATCTCGTGATTGATCACTACCATCATTAAAAATCAAATCCCAATAAGAAACATGATCTTTTGGCAGACGATTCAAGAAATAATTGGTTACACCCTTAAACAAGTCAAAGCAGGACTCGTCTTTCAGGTGACGATAAGTCAAAGGAATACCATAGACTCCCCATGATTGACCACGTGCCCAGCATGAATCATCACTATACCCTTGTCTCGTTACACCTTTAAGGGGTTGACCTGTCTCAGGATCAAAATAGAAGGTGTGGAAGGACGAAGCGTCATCACGGATTACATTATTAGCTGAAGCATAGAAATGACTTTCTGCAATATCGTAGTATTTTTGATCGCCTGTTTCTTGATAAGCAAAGAACAAGAGCTGGATGTTGAGCAAGCAGTCGATAATCAAACGGTAATGCTCTTTCTTGCCCAAGTCTCCCCAAGCTTGAATAAAACCACCTTTTTCTTGATAGCGTTCAATCAACTTATCTGCAGCTTTCAAGGCTGCCTCTCTGGCCTCTCCATCTCCATTTATCTTATATTCAGCCATACAAGACGGTGTGTACAAAAAACCGAGATCATGGTGATCCAACTCCACTCTCTTATTAACACGTTCCAGGAAAGAAAGAACATTTTTATGAGCGATGTTTTTAAATGCATCCTGTTGACTGTATTCATAAGCCAACCACAGTTCTCCTGTCCAGAAACCATTGGTCCATTCCGTGTTATCCATGATTGGATAGACATTATCAAAGGTAGCTGGCGTCGGGAAATCTTCCTTGAAATAGTCAAGGTTGAGTTCTAACTGCCGAATAACCTTATCAATTGCCTGGCCGACTTCTTCTTTCGTCAGAAGTGGTACTTCTAAGAAGCGCTCAGGCGATTTTATTTCTTCAATCGTAACCTTTTTTATCATTCTTTTACCCTTTAAATACCCGATTCGAAATCTTCTTCCTCTGCCTCTGCATCCGTTGAAAACAATTCTTTACCATTTACGACTCCGCCCTGGGCCGCCGCTACTGATTTATTAACAACCTCATCAAAGCTATGAGCCATTCTAGCAAAGACTGCTTCCATTAACATGGCTAAGTTCAAACCCGAGAGAACATTCATTGTTTTGGCTGGATTTTCTCCCATTATGGTAGAAGAAACCTTGAATGGCGATCCTCCCAAGAGATCACTTAGGATTAAAACCTCTTCTTCATTTGAAATTGCAAGTAAGATTTTTTGCTTGAGTTCATCTGCTGACATTCCTTCCACAAAGTCAATCGCCTCCACATTTTCTTGATTGCCTGCAATCAATTGTAAAGAACTATAAATCCCTGTGGCAAAATGTCCATGCCCTACAAGTACAATTTTCATCTTTTCTCCTTCCTTTTTTGAGTTTACCGGTTTACTTTACATTTCCCATTGTAAACCTTTATTTTTATCTTGTCAATAGTTTTTTTAAAAAATATTAGCGCTTTCATTGCTTATTTAACCATTATAATAGACAGAAATTTCAAAATCTTCCGTTTTTTTAGGAAAACAAATCTTTTTAGAAATAAAAACATTTATTTATTGACAAAACCGGTTTACTAGAATATAATTTGGTTATAGAGAAGTCTTAACAAATTTGAAAGGAAGTATCAAATGACAAATACATCATTCTCAATTGAGCAGTTTTCTTTAAAAGGAAAAATTGCTCTCATCACCGGCGCTTCTTATGGAATTGGATTTGCGATTGCCAAGTCCTATGCAGAAGCGGGTGCTACTATCGTCTTTAACGATATCAATCAAGACCTGGTCAATAAAGGGATTGAAGCTTATCGTCAAGTCGGCATCGAAGCCCATGGGTATGTCTGTGACGTGACAGACGAGGACGGTATCCAAGCCATGGTCAAGCAAATCGAACAAGAGATTGGTGTCATTGACATCCTCGTTAATAACGCTGGTATTATCCGCCGCGTTCCAATGTGCGAAATGAGCGCCTCTGATTTCCGTAAGGTCATCGATATTGACTTAAACGCACCATTTATCGTTTCAAAAGCGGTCATTCCTTCTATGATAAAGAAAGGGCATGGAAAGATTATCAATATTTGTTCAATGATGAGTGAACTGGGACGTGAAACAGTTAGCGCTTATGCCGCTGCTAAAGGGGGCTTAAAAATGTTGACCCGCAACATTGCGTCTGAATACGGTGGAGCCAATATCCAATGTAACGGAATCGGACCGGGTTATATTGCCACTCCTCAAACAGCACCTCTTCGTGAGTTTCAAGAAGATGGTTCTCGCCACCCATTTGACCAGTTCATCATTGCAAAAACACCTGCTGCACGTTGGGGAAATCCTGAAGATTTAATGGGCCCTGCTGTCTTTCTCGCTAGTGACGCTAGCGACTTTGTCAATGGCCACATCCTATATGTAGATGGCGGTATCTTAGCCTACATCGGAAAACAACCTGAGTAAAAATAGAAAGAGGATATTATGAAAATCGCATTAATCAATGAAAATAGTCAAGCTAGCAAGAATCACATCATTTACGATAGTCTGAAAGAAGCAACCGACAAAAAAGGCTACCAATTATTTAACTATGGCATGCGTGGAGAAGAAGGTGAAAACCCATTAACGTACGTACAAAACGGCCTAATGGCTGCCATCCTTTTAAATACAAAAGCAGTCGACTTTGTTGTTACCGGCTGTGGTACGGGTGTAGGAGCTATGCTTGCTTTAAACAGCTTTCCTGGTGTTGTCTGTGGTCTAGCAGTGGACCCAACTGACGCTTACCTTTATTCTCAAATCAATGGTGGTAACGCCTTGTCTATCCCTTATGCCAAAGGATTTGGCTGGGGGGCAGAACTGACCCTCAAATTGATGTTTGAACGCTTATTTGCTGAAGAAATGGGCGGTGGCTACCCAAGAGAACGTGTAATCCCTGAACAACGCAACGCTCGTATCTTAAACGAGGTGAAACAAATCACCTACAATGATTTGATGACCATCCTTAAAACAATCGACCAAGACTTCCTCAAAGACACCATCTCTGGCAAATACTTCCAAGAATACTTCTTTGAAAACTGCCAAGATGATGAAGTCGCTGCTTATTTGAAAGAAGTATTAGCCAAGTAAAGCTATTCTAAACCAGAAAGGAACTAATGGATGACGAAAATCTTACTGTTTGGCGAACCATTAATTCGAATCTCACCATTAGATGCCACCAGTATCGGCGATCATGTTGCCAGTTCGACTTATTTTGGCGGATCAGAAATTAATATCGCTTGTAATTTGCAAGCTCTGGGTATCTCAACGAAAGTCTTTACCGCACTCCCTGCCAACGAGATTGGAGATCGTTTTCTCACATTCTTGAAACAGCACCAAATCGATACCAGTTCAATCTGTCGGCTTGGCGATCGAATCGGCCTCTACTATTTAGAGAACGGCTTTGGTTGTCGTCAAAGTGAAGTTTTCTACGACCGCAAACATACGAGTATCAGCCAGATTCGACCAAACATGCTAGATATGGATTCTCTCTTTCAGGGGATTAGCCATTTTCATTTTAGTGGAATCACTGTAGCTATCGGTCAAGAGGTCCGTACGCTCCTTCTCCTACTCTTGGAAGAAGCCAAGCGCCTAGGGATTATCGTTTCAATGGATCTCAATCTGAGAACAAAGATGATTTCAGTCCTAGAAGCCAAGTATGAATTTTCTAAGTTTGCACGTTTCACTGACTATTGCTTTGGTATTGATCCTCTCATGATTGATGACCAAAATCTAGAAATGTTCCCAAGAGACAAAGCCAGCCTAAAAGAGGTGGAAAATCGCATGCGACAATTAAAAGAAGCCTATGGTTTCAAGGCCATTTTCCATACCCTCCGCTCTAGTGATGAACAAGACAAAAATGTCTATCAGGCCTATGCTCTGGAAGAACGATTTGAAGAGTCTGTCCAACTAAAAACTGCAGTCTATCAACGAGTTGGTAGCGGGGATGCCTTTATATCTGGTGCCCTTTATCAACTACTCCATCATTCCTCCTTAAAAACTACCATTGACTTTGCAGTTGCGAGCGCAACTCTCAAATGTACTCTTCCAGGAGACCATCTCTCCACTTCCGAAACTAGTATTGAAAAATTACTGGCAAATGCACAAGATATCATTCGTTAGGAGAATTACATGACCAAATCAGATACGATTATTGAACTAAAAAAACAAAAAATTGTCGCTGTTATTCGAGGAAATACAAAGGAAGAAGGACTGCAAGCCTCGATTGCTTGTATCAAGGGCGGTATCAAAGCTATTGAAATCGCCTATACCAATCAGTATGCAGGGCAAATCATCAAAGAACTTGTAGACTTGTATCAGGACGATCAAAGTGTTTGTATCGGTGCAGGTACTGTGCTTGATGCCGTAACTGCTAGAGATGCTATTCTAGCCGGAGCAAATTACGTTGTTTCTCCATCTTTCCATGCTGAAACTGCAAAAATGTGCAATCTCTATAGCACTCCCTACATTCCAGGCTGTATTACCCTCACAGAGATAACGACTGCACTTGAAGCCGGTAGTGAAATCATTAAACTCTTCCCAGGTAGTGCTCTCAGTCCAGCATATATCTCTGCAGTCAAGGCACCGATCCCACAAGTTTCCGTAATGGTAACCGGAGGAGTCGGCCTAAACAACATTCCTCAATGGTTCGCTGCTGGTGCAGACGCCGTTGGAATTGGTGGCGAACTCAATAAACTCGCTTCCCAAGGCGACTTTGACCGTATTAGCGAGATTGCCCAACAGTATGTTACACTCAGATAAAATGAAGTGAAAAAGGATAAGTGTTAACTTATCCTTTTTTAAAAGAAAAATCCGAAGATGTTTGGCCTTCTTCGGATTTTTTCTATTTTCCACAGTTTCATGTGATTCATCTTAGATGATGAACAAATCAGTTATTCTTTCCTCTACGGAATAGATAAGCCGCCCCAAGTAGCAAGAGCCCTAGACTTGCTAAGACTGACTGATCTTCTCCTGTATGAGGGAGATTCTTTTGATCCGAATGGTTCTTTTCTTCTTCAGATTTTTCCTTTTCTTTTGAATCCTGAGTTTGTGGCTGAGCTGCTTGTTCTAACTTTTTAAAGACTTCCTGATCTGGAGCTGATTCCTGGGTTTCAGGATTGTAGTAGGCAACCTTATAGTCATCCCCTTCTTTTCGAATGGTATAGACCCCACGTTTCAAGACTTGGAATTGGTTGGAAATAGTAGAGACAGAATCATCATATTTCACAATGCCCCAAACTCCTTGTTTGGCATCATAAACAGACTGAAGGGTCTCATTGTTATCAATGAGACTACTTTCTAACTCTTTTGCCATTTGATTGAAGGTGGCACGATCCACGTTAGGGATGAGCATATAGCCATAAGAATCCCCATTTTGCTTATGAGCCTGACTAATCGTAAGAAATTCATTTTCAACTTCCTTGTCTGACTGTCCTTCATTGATATCCTTCCAAGATCCCTTTTGAACAGCCTTACTCATACTAATTGAACTCTTCTTAAAGAAAAAGTAACCAATATTCTTTTTCGAATCGGACGATTCTAAAAAGACACTTTGGGTTTCAGGATAATCCTTTTCTTGTTCCGTGAGGGAGGCTTCTTTATCATTGACATAGACTTTATATGGATCACTTGATTCCAGTTTTCTCTGGTCAATTGTAGTTGCAGCAGTATCTGTTGAAGTGTTTTGGATATTGCTTCCTAAAAAGGCGATCTTATCCTTCAGCATAAACCAGCTCTTATGAGCAGTCAGTGTTTGATTCCAGTTAGTGAAATCCATGGTTGCTGTCGCATTGGCCTCATCTAGTTTGCTCGTTCCAACGAAAGCAGACGGTAGAACTTTACCTGTATCACTATCCGATCTCTTAACATCTGTCTCTGTCGTACCAGGCATCTTATATGGATTAACTGTCGGCCAGTAGCCATCGCTATAGTGACTCAAATCGCCATTGTAAAGATAGAACATCCCATCACTCGTATACCAACCACGTTTGTTTTCCTTGTTCATGTGTTCGTAATTCAAGGTACGACTGGAAAAGAGTGACAAGCCAAATCCAAACCCTTTCTCTGCATTGTACATGGCTGTTTTATACATCTTATTAAAGGCAGATAGGTAACTGGTTCTTGGAACACTTGCGACTCCAGCATCGCTTAACAAAGATTGCATCAAACTGATATCCTTATAAGTCTTCAAATTCTTAAAGACATCATAATAACTATCCGATTGAACAATGGTCTTCACAAGACTCTGCAACCGTTGTTTGGTTTCTCCTTCAGACATATCCGCTATCCGGTGAATCCCTCTTAGTACTTCTACTGCGGCCACATGCCCCTCGCTATTTGCACGACTGATAGAGCGTCCACGGCTCATATCCATCAGCTCTCCGTTCACTAGCAAAGGAGCAAACGATTTATCAATCCAGTGGTACATAGTTTGCATTTTATCTTTATCAATTGGACTCTTGGTCTTTTGAATGACTGGCAATAGTTGAGACAGGCCATCAATCAAGACATTCCCATAAGCACCTGTATAGGCAACATTGGTGTGATCAATATAGGATCCATCTTGATAAAAACCTTCACCTTGGTCTACTAACTTAAACACTTGCTCAATCGAACGAATAGTCGACGAAATTTCCTGATCATCCTTGCGTAGTAAACCAGCTATAACTTTTACCCTCCCCATATCCACTAAGTTTCCGCCCAAGGCCTTAAATGGGTTATCAGTCGTCTTTCGGAAATGTTCGGGATCTGGCACAAATTTTTCAATCACATCTGTATATTTTTTTATTTCCTCATCTGAGAAGTATTCTTTCATCAGAGATAAGGTATTGTTGATGGCACGAGGTGTACCGATTTCATAATCCCACCAATTCCCAACAATGCTTTTTTCACTATTGTAGACATGTTTATGCATCCATTCCATGGAATCCCTAACTGTTCGAATAACGGTTTCATCTTGATAATAACGAGAAGAAGGATTGGTCACTTGCTTGGCCATCTCCTCCAATTTCCGATAAGTGGCAGTTAGATTCGCAGACGTTTTATAATTTGAAAAATTTTCCCACAAATAGGTGCGGTCCGCCTGACTTGAAATACTGGATAGGCTATCAGCCACCTTTCCTTCCAGTTCCTGGTTTAATTTGGCCATCTGTTCATTTTTAGAATCATAGTATTGATTCCCAGCGATGATGCCATTCCAGTCATCCAAACGGTCTGTGTATGCATCCTTAACAGAGGCTAGAATCTTCAAAGGAATCTTTTTCACCTCCTTGCCATCTTTACTGACAATGACATTGGTTATCCCTTCCTTAAGAGGTTCTAAAATTCCATTTTTGACTGAAGCAAAGTCAGGATTTTCTACCTTATAAGTATAGTCCGCAAGAGCAAAGACATGTTTTTTCCCAATTGGTAAATCAATCTTTTCCTCGAGCTGTTTATCTGTTTGAGAATCCTCAGAAGACTGGTCTGCTACCTCTACCAGTTCAATATCCTTAAAAGAAACAGTCCCAGTACCCGTTTCATAGAATAACTCCAGCTTGATTTTATCAACATCTAAAGTCGGGCTATAGTCTGCTTCAATGGTCTGCCAGTCCTTTGTTCCTGACGTTGTTGCAGAATTCCACAATTGCTTGTCCTTACCACTTTCCTCAATGATACGAACCTTGGCAATCCCGACTTTATTATCTGTTTTAATCTTGAAACGCAGTTTATACTTTTTCTTAGCTTCAATAGGAACCATACGGTGAACCACTGCCCTTAATTTCTCATGGCTCAAGATAGTGATAGCCCCATCCTTAGCCTCAATGACTCGAGTTGAGGCATCTGCAGAACTATTCTTCTGGTCTACCCAAGCTGACCACCCCTGGGCTTTGCTTCCTGTCCAAGGACTGCTTCCGTTCTCCGTCTGACTAAAATCACCATTTTCAACTAAATTCTTGGCATCCCTTTGCTGATACTGAACTTCCTTCTGGCTTTGCTGAATGGTATTCGTAGTCGTTTCTTCCGCTCCAACTGTCATATAATGGTTTAATAAAAATCCTGATAAAACAAGTGAAGACAAACTCACAATGAGTTTCTTTGTTTTTGTTTGCATGTACACACTCCAATAAACATATTGTAAAATCAATAGGAACTAAATCTCAAATTAGAGATTTATAGCAACTAAGTAAACCGGTTTAATTAAATCATACCATTTTAAAAGTTATTTGTAAACGATTTCTATCATATCAGGGGCCTATTTTTCAACAACTTCTTCCATCCAACTCGACGAAAAAAGTAAAAACTGTTACAATGTAGAAAAAGAAAAGAGGCTCTCATGACCAGTGTATATGATTTTTCAGTTTTAAACCAAAACAACCAAGCAACTCCCCTGGAGAGCTATCGTGGCAAGGTTCTCTTGATTGTCAACACTGCTACAGGATGTGGTTTAACACCCCAGTACCAGGGGCTTCAAGAACTCTATGAACGCTATCAAGATCAGGGCTTTGAAATCTTAGATTTCCCTTGCAATCAGTTTATGGGACAAGCACCTGGCAGCGCAGAGGAAATCAATAGCTTCTGCAACCTACACTATCAGACCACTTTCCCTCGCTTTGCCAAGATCAAGGTCAACGGCAAGGAGGCAGATCCTCTTTATGTTTGGCTAAAAGACCAGAAGTCTGGCCCGCTAGGAAATCGAATCGAATGGAATTTTGCTAAGTTTCTCATTGGCCGAGATGGGCAAGTCCTTGAGCGCTTCTCTTCCAAAACAGACCCCCAAACCATCCAAGAGTCTCTCCAAAAGATACTCTAATTTCTTTTTAAAACGTGTCCTTTCATTTAGTTTGAGACTTGAAAGGATGCTTTTTTTCTTTAAAAAGTAACTTATTTTCTTTAATTTATATTTATTTTTTGCTTTTTCGCTATTGCAATTCTTTTATTAATTTAGTATATTTGTTATATTAAAAGTTTTCAGTCATTTTAAGGGAGAAATGACCTTTTAAATTTTTTTATCTTAAAATGAAAGCGCTTTATAAACAGGAGGTAAGGTGGCTTACAAATTATCAGAGAGTTTTTTCATTAAATCAAGTTGTAACCAAGTCAGACTTGGGCTTGGGCAGTAGCTGACTGCCTTTCTAAAAACTAGGAGTATATTATGAATCGATACCTTTTTGAAAAAGGGCAAACATTTAGCATTCGGAAGTTGACTGTAGGTGTGGCCTCTGTTATCGTCGGACTGGCATTTTTTGCTTCTGGAACCGTGCGTGCGGACGAAACCTCTCCTGCGACAAGATCCAATTTAGATCAGCAAATTGAACAAGTCGCAGATATAGAAGAAAGCAAGACTGAACCAGTCAAAGAAGAAGGCCGTTTAGAAGCTGAAAAACAAGAAACACCTGCTGCCGATACCAAAAGTGCTGACTTGCTCCCTGAAGACATTCAGGACCGTGCCTATCCAGACACACCTGTCAAAGAACTCGATACGACTACTATCGTTGACCAGAAAGCTAGTCCAAAAGTAGAAACTGAGAGCATTCTAAAGAACAAGGAAGAAGCTCCAAAAGAAACTGAGAACGGAAACCGTGCCATCATTAACGGTGGACAAGACCTCAAACATATCAACTACGAGGGACAACCTGCTACTGCTGCTACTATGGTTTACAGCACTTACAATGCAGGAGAACAACGCTACCTCGTTTCAGGCTCCGGAATCTTTGTAGCCCCTAACCTGATCCTTACCGTTGCTCATAACTTCCTAGAGGCCAATAAAGAAACGGGCGAAGGTCACATTCGTGGTGGAAAATCTGCCCAGTTCTACTATAACGTTGGTTCAAACAGCGAAAAGAAAAACTCACTGCCATCTTCTGGAACTACGGTTTTATTCAGAGAAAAGGACATCCATTTCTGGAACAAGAAAGAGTTTGGAAAAGGCTATAAGAATGACCTTGCTCTTGTAGAAGCTCCTATTCCTCTTCCGATTGCTAGTCCAAACAAAGCAGCAACCTTTGCACCTTTAGCGGATCACAAGACGCATCAGCCGGGAGAAGCTATTAGTACGATTGGCTACCCAACTGACTCGAGCTCAAAAGAACTGAAACAACCTATCCTAGCTGGCCAACTTTACAAGGCTGACGGGACTATCCGATCTGTTGATTCCTATGATGATAAGGGAACGACCGGTATCACCTACCAAACCACTTCTGTGTCTGGTTTGTCTGGTGGTGGGATTGTAGATAGCCAAGGAAAAGTTCTCGGTGTTCACCAACACGGAACCGTTGACAATGGTGTTCCTGAAAAGGATCGCTTTGGTGGCGGACTCGTCCTTTCACCTGAACAACTGAAATGGGTGAAGGACTTGATTGCCAAATATGGTGTGAAAGGCTGGTACCAGGGAGACAACGGAAATCGTTACTACTTTACTGATGAGGGGCGTATGCTTCGGAATGAGAAAGCTGTTATCGGAAGCAACGAATATTCCTTCAACCAAGATGGTATCGCTACCTTGACCAAGGGAGTTGAGTACGGTCGTGTGGTTATCCAACACGAAGACGAAGAAGGAAATCCTGTCAAAGATAATGACACCTTTATCGAACAGACAGCTGTTGATTCGCCATTTGACTATAATTTCAAAAAAGAAATCGAGAAGACGGACTTCTATCAGAAGAATAAAGACAAATACGAAATTGTATCCATTGATGGCGTAGCAGTCAATAAACAGCTAAAAGATACATGGTCTGAAGATCACAATGTTGTCAGCAAAGCACCTGCCGGTACACGTGTCATCAAGGTGGTCTATAAAGTCAACAAAGGCTCCTTCAAAGTTTACTACCGTCAAAAAGGAACCACTACTGAACTAGCGGAAGCGACAGTTGATAACAATGGCGGCCAAGAGTATGACGTTTCCTTTGTCAACGCCTTCCATGCAAAAGACATTGCTGGCTACCGTCCAGTAAAAGCTAGCTTGGAAGCAAGGATCCAGCAAAAAGGGGTGAATGAGGTCGTCTTTGAATACGAGCCAGTCGCTAATACAGCTAATCCAACGACTCCAACACCACCAGTAGCTCATCCAGAAGATAAGGAAACCGAGATTGGCAATCATGGGCCTCTTCCAAGCAAGGCTCAACTCGATTACCACAAGGAAGAATTGGCGGCCTTCATCCACTACGGAATGAACACTTATACCAATTCTGAATGGGGAAATGGGAAAGAAGACCCTCGATACTTCAATCCAACTAACTTGGATACTGACCAGTGGATTCGTACTCTGAAGGAAACGGGCTTCAAACGAACCATTATGGTTGTTAAACACCATGACGGATTCGTTGCTTACCCATCTAAGTACACCAACCATACCGTAGCTGCTAGTCCATGGAAAGATGGAAAGGGTGACCTTCTCGAAGAAGTTTCCAAGTCTGCTAGCAAGTATGACATGAATATGGGTGTTTACTTGTCACCATGGGATGCCAACCATCCTAAATACCATGTCGCAACCGAAAAAGAATACAACCAATACTATCTCAACCAACTGAAAGAAATCCTTGGAAATCCAAAATACGGAAATAAAGGAAAATTCATCGAAGTTTGGATGGACGGTGCGCGTGGTAGCGGTGCCCAAAAAGTAACCTATACTTTTGATGAGTGGTTCAAATACATCAAAGAAGCTGAAGGAGATATCGCTATCTTCTCTGCTCAACCGACAAGCGTTCGCTGGATCGGAAATGAACGTGGTATCGCAGGTGACCCTGTATGGCATAAAGTGAAAAGAGCCAACATCACAGACGATGTGAAAAACGAATACCTCAACCATGGTGACCCAGATGGTGATATGTACTCTGTGGGGGAAGCTGACGTTTCGATCCGTTCTGGTTGGTTCTACCATGACAATCAACAGCCGAAATCACTCAAAGAGTTGATGGACATCTACTTCAAGTCTGTTGGTCGTGGAACCCCTCTCCTTCTCAACATTCCACCAAACAAAGAAGGAAAATTCGCAGATGCGGATGTAGCTCGCTTGAAGGAATTCAAAGCAACCCTAGACCAAATGTATGCGACTGACTTTGCCAAAGGGGCCACTGTAACAGCAAGTTCTACTCGTCAGAACCACCTCTACAAGGAAAGTCACCTGACTGACGGTAAAGATGATACTAGCTGGGCCCTCTCAAATGATGCCACAACTGGTAGTTTCACAGTCGATTTAGGACAAAAGAGACGCTTTGACGTTGTCGAACTCAAAGAAGACATCGCCAAAGGTCAACGTATCTCTGGTTTCAAGATTGAAGTCGAAATCAACGGACGCTGGGTGACTTACGGGGAAGGTTCAACTGTTGGTTACCGTCGCTTGATTCAAGGTAAACCTGTAGAAGCACAAAAAATCCGTGTAACCATCACCGGTGCTCAAGCAACCCCAATCTTAACCAACTTCTCAGTCTACAAGACACCAAGCAGCATTGAAAAGACAGATGGCTACCCTCTTGGACTTGAATACCACTCAAACACAACGGCAGATACAGCCGGAACAACTTGGTACAATGAATCTGAAGGTGTTCGTGGTACTTCTATGTGGACCAATCAAAAAGATGCCAAAGTAAGCTATACCTTCACAGGAACCAAGGCCTATGTCGTCTCTACAGTCGACCCAGGTCATGGAGAAATGTCCGTCTACGTTGATGGCCAAAAAGTTGCGGATGTGCAAACTAAGAACGCAAGCCGTAAACGCAGCCAAAAAGTCTTTGAGACAGGTGATTTAGCACCAGGCCAACACACTATTACTCTTGTAAATAAAACAGGCGAACCAATTGCTACAGAAGGGATCTACACCCTAAACAATGATAGCAAGGGAATGTTTGAACTCGAATCTACCAACTACGAAGTCGAAAAAGGAAAACCAGTCACTGTTAAAATTAAACGTGTTGGTGGAAGCAAGGGAACTGCTACTGTTCGCTTCATCACAGAACCTGGAACTGGGGTTCACGGTAAAGTTTACCAAGATACAACTCAAGATGTGACTTTTGAAGATGGAGAAACAGAAAAGACTGTTACCATCCCAACGATTGACTTTACAGAACAAGCCGACTCTGTCTTTGACTTTAAAGCCAAGCTCACTTCTGTTTCTGATGGTGCCTTGCTCGGTTTTGCTACCGATGCAACCATCCAAGTAATGAAAGCCGAATTGCTGATCAAGGATCAAACAAGTTATGATGACCAAGCTAGTCAGTTGGATTACAGTCCTGGCTGGCACCATGAAACCAATTCGGCAGATAAATACCAAAAGACGGAGTCTTGGGCTTCCTTTGGTCGCTTAACTGATGAGCAAAAGAAAAAAACAACTGTCACAGCCTACTTCTACGGTACTGGACTTGATATCAAGGGCTATGTTGATCCAAATCATGGTATCTACAAAGTCTTCCTAGATGGCAAAGAAGTTCCTTATCAAGATGGCATGGGAAATGCGTCGACTATTGATGGTAAGAAATACTTTAGCGGTCACGCTACCCAACGCCAAGGCAATCAAACGCTGGTTAGCCTAAAAGGTCTGGACGAAAACTTGCACGCAGTCACCCTTCAACTCGATCCTGATCGAAACGATTTGTCTCGAAATATCGGTATTCAGGTAGATCAATTTATCACTCGTGGCGAAGGTAGTGAACTCTACAGCAAGGCCGATATCATCCAGTCTATCTCAAAATGGAAAGATGATCTGTCCAACTTTGACCCAGCAGGCTTGAAAAATACGGCTACCGCACGCCAAGCTTTCCAAGCAAATCTAGAAAAATTGAGAAACCAACTCAGTGCTGATGCAGTGGATGTTCAAGAAGTCATGTTGACAGTCAGTGCCCTACAAGATATCCTATCCAAGGATGAGAACTATCAAAGAGGCCAAGAGGAACCTAGTCCAGAGCAACCGGAACAGCCTGAAGAACCTTCTAAACCTGAGCAACCAGCTGAACCAAAACAACCGGAAATTGAGTATGATAAGGCTATGGACAGCTTAACAAAAGCTATCGAGAAAAAAGTCGCTGAGCTTGGATCCAACAAGGAAGCTAAGAAGAAATTGTTAGAAATTGCTGACCAAGCCATTGCTGCAATTCAAGAAGCTAAAACTCAGGAAGCAGTCAATCAAGCGCTAGAAACTGCTCTCGAACAAATCAGCAAGCTCCAAGCAGCTCAGCCTGAAAAACCAGCTGATTCTGAGAAGCCGGCTCAACCTGAGAAGCCGGCTGAACCCGAAAATCCAGCTCAACAGGAAAAGCCAACTCAACCTGAGCAACCAGCTGAACCAAAACAACCGGAAATTGAGTATGATAAGGCTATGGACAGCTTAACAAAAGCTATCGAGAAAAAAGTCGCTGAGCTTGGATCCAACAAGGAAGCTAAGAAGAAATTGTTAGAAATTGCTGACCAAGCCATTGCTGCAATTCAAGAAGCTAAAACTCAGGAAGCAGTCAATCAAGCGCTAGAAACTGCTCTCGAACAAATCAGCAAGCTCCAAGCAGCTCAGTCTGAAAAACCGGCGCAACCGGAAACTCCAGCTCAACCTGAGAAACCAGCTCAACCGGAAACTCCAGTTCTACCGGAAAAACCGGCGCAACCGGAAACTCCAGTTCAGCCTGAAAAACCGGCGCAACCTGAAAAACCTGCTGAGCCTGAGAAACCAGCACAACCTGAAACCCCAGCGCAACCGGAAACTCCAGTTCAGCCTGAAAAACCAGTTCAACCTGAGAAACCTGCTGAACCTGAGAAACCTGCTCAGCCTGAGAAACCTGCTGAGCCTGAAAAACCTGCTCAACCGGAAAAGCCAGCTCAGCCTGAGAAACCGACGCAACCGGAAACTCCAGTTCAACCTGAGAAACCAATCACTTCTTCAAGTCCTGAGGAAGGGGTTAAAGACCTTGTCTTTACACTTCCAAGCTTGGAAATCGTCAATAAGGTAGTACCGTTCAAGACTATTCGTCGCGAAAACCCACAATTAGACAAAGGAAAAGAGCAAGTTCTATCAGAAGGAAAAGACGGTCTTTTAGTTGAGTATGTTGAAGTGGACGGTGACAATCGCAAGGTTCTCCAAACAGAAGCAACTCCAGCTCAAGATCGAGTGATTGAGGTAGGTAGCAAACAAAGCTCAGTTGGTACAGAAGCGCCACCAGTTGTGACTCTTCCTGAGTATGTTCTACCAAGAGAGACTGAAAAACCGACTCCAGCCGTAACAGATAATTCATCAGCAAAAGATGAAAAAGCTCCTGTTACAGCTACGGTCAAAGAAGAAAAGGAAAAAGAACTCCCTGCAACTGGGGAACAAGAAGCAACTGCCTTCCTCTTCTTGGCAGCCATTACTTCAATCTTGTCTCTCCTCATCTTCCAAAAGAATTTCAAAGACTAATAACCCTCTTTGATTGATTCTTTCTAATTATTCAGTTCCCCCGTTGAGAAGACCATCTGGTCTTCTCTTTTTCTATCTCTAGAAAATAAAAAACATCCATAAATTTATATGGATGTTTTAGTATAAAATTCTAAACTAAGGTTATCATTGAGGATAGGTATTTTCAAAGTCAACTACGATTTCAAGCAAACGGTCATCTAAAAAAGTCAAAGCCTCTTGTCTAATGTCTTCAGGAATGCCATAGTAAGCTTCAGCGATCCCTCCACAGATAGCAGCGATAGTATCGCTATCTCCTCCGATGGAAATCGCATTTCGGATAGCATCCTCGAAATTTTCAGACTCAAAGAAGGCCTCTAAGGCCTGGGGAACAGAGCCCTGACAAGTCACGTCAAAAGTGTAATCCTCTCTGATGTCGTCCAGAGTAAAGTCCATAGGATAGTAATTCTTATCAATATGGTCCCTGATTTCATCCATACTAGCACCATTTCGTGCCAAGAAAATTGCTACAGCCGTCGCTTCAGCTCCCTTTATGCCCTCAGGATGATTATGAGTCACTGCTGTAACCGCTTGTGACAAAGACTTGGCTTGCTCTATACTTTCTGCCGCAAAACCGACAGCACTAATGCGCATAGCGGCGCCATTACCATAACTACCATAGGATTGAGGATCCTCAGAAAAAATCCAATGGAAAAAGTGACCTCCATAACCACAATCGGGATAATGACGGCCGACTTTCTGCATATACTTGACAGAATTTTTTGACAGTTGACTCCAGTCTTCCTTACTGGCCAATAAGGCTTTAGCAACCGCCAAAGTCATAATACTATCATCGGTCGGGCAAGAATTCTGGGTGAACAAATCAAACTCTTTGCTTTTATGATTATCCGCCTCGAATCGAGAACCAACAATATCTCCAATAACCGCTCCTAGCATGATTTACCTCCTGCAATATTCTCTACTCTTATGAAAATAGAATCAATTAAATTCTTTTGAAATTTATTTTATTATAGCATATTTAGACATTTTTCAGAGACTTGGACAGGCTCTATGCTTGCAGTCCCATATATGCATAGGTTCGATTTCTGGGGCACTCTTTTTCTGTCACTAGCCTAAAATAAAAGCGATGCTCCCGCCCATCCTTGGCATTTTCCTTGTTTAAGACGAAGTAGTTCTTCTGATTCATTGCCATGGTTCGTAGGATATCATCGATCAAAAAAGTCAAGGGAACATTCATGGCAGAGTATTTTTGGAAATCCTCTTCAAAGCGGATGTAACTATCTGAAAAATAATCCATCTGTAGTTTGTTTTCATACAGCTCTTTTCTAGTCATAAACTTCCTCCTCCCACAGTCGAATTTCGAGGATATCTACAATCTCTACCAGCCTATATCCCTCATTTGTCCTAATAGATAGAGTTTGAGGTGATAATTCGCTCACCTTACCGATGATCGTCATTTTTTGCTTTCTTTCCTTGACAACAAAACATCCCTTTAATTGACCAACATAAAGCTGAGAAAGCAGGCGTAGCTTCTCAACTAAATTCAAATTCGTCGAAAAATCAACACGATTTTTTTCTTCACCAAGCGAGCTAGTATGCTCTGAGAGGAAAAAGCCCATCCACTTCTGCATCCCTGGATCTTGATAGTCTCGCGCAGATTGAAAAGGTAAGTAAGAACGATCAATCATTGTAATCCATCTAATCCTCCAGCAGAATGCCCACCAATCAGCTTGCTTCTGGCAAGACTCCTAGAGGCTTCTTCCAGTGCATTGGCCTTTAAGAGAGAGGTAAAACCAAATTGTTCCCGAATGGCATCAATAGCCGTCTGGAGCCTTTCTTCTTTTTCTAACTTGTCAACATCATCAAAGAGAGAGATCAGACTAAAGGACTCGTCCACAAATCCTGAATAGTTGACTCCGACACTTCTGACCGCTCCAGAAGTGTATTTGTTATGAAATAGCTTCAAAACATAATCCGTTAAGATAGCGGTATTATTGGTAGGTTCGACCTTCATTTGTGTGTGAATAGACGGCCTAACCTCCTGTTTAGAGAAACCGACATAGATAGAGACAAGGGTTGTTTTCTTTCCCGCCCTTCTCAATCTAATAGCCACCTGCTCTGCCATTTCTCGGAGAATAATTTCAATATCCCGTATCTTCACATAATCTCTCGGCAAGATTTGAGAATTTCCCAAACCTTGGGACTTAGCTTTATAGGGTTTATGGACATTGCTCTCGTCAATCCCGTTAGCATGAAACCACAAACGCAGGCCAGCCTGACCCAGAGCTTTCTTTAATTGGTTGGGATTGCTGGTTGCCAATTCCTTGATGGTAAAAATCCCCAGAGCATGCAAGCGTTTCTCCATCCGCCTGCCAATCCCCCAAAAATCCGTCATCTTGGGAATGGCCCAGACCTTCTCTTCCACATCCTTATAAGACCAGTTGGCCCTCATGGTTGGAGTGTGCTTGGCCTCATTATCCAACGCCAACTTGGCCAGTAAGGGATTGGCATTGGACATACCCACTGTAGAGTAGATCCCTGTCTGCCTCCAAATATCCCTCTGAATACGAGCAGAAAGCATATCTAGCTTGTCTTTGCGAGAGAGACTCTTGTCTGGGATGAAATAGTTGAGAGAACTAGTCAGGTCAATAAAGCCCTCATCGATAGAGTAGGGATAAATATCATCTGGACTACCATAGTTTTGAAAGATTCGCTGGATTTCCATATTGACTGCGATGTACTCGTCCATCTGAGGAGGAACAATCAAGGTGACTTGGGCCCAATCTTCAATATAGCGCACATAGTCTGAAGCTGTAGGCAACCCCTGCTTTCTGGCATTATAGTAGGAAAATTTGCGCGTTTTGATATCAAAAGGCAGATCATAGGCCCGACCAACATTGGACTTGCCAAAAATCTTCTTAAACATGGGAGAGGAAGCTAAGATAAGGCCAGTCGAATTATCCGCGCGACTCATGACACAAAGCGAAGTCTTCAGCGGATGCAAGCCCCTTTTCACACACTCGACACTGGCATAAAAAGATTTCATATCGACAAAAGCAATATCACTCTTGGGCTCTCTGGAATAATCAAAGTAGCCCATAGACTAACCCTCCATCGGCACAAAATTCCCAACGATAATCCCTACAATCCGAGGATCATCCTCATAGGAGATGAAAATATCCTTGTATTTGGGATTGATCGATACCAGACGCAAGCCATCTTCCTCCCGATAAACCCGTTTGATATAGGTCTGGTTGTTGCAGACCACTGCATAAACCGCCCCATCATAATCAAATCCTGTTTCCCGAATCAGAGCCACCGAACCATTTTGATATTTAGGTTCCATAGAGTCCCCAGATACCCAAGATGCAAAATCATGGGCCAACTCCTCGTTAAAGTAGACCGTATCAAAATTCTGATCATCATAGACCGAAGCCCCGATCCCTGCTGACATGCGTTCATAGACGTGATACTCATAGAGGCGCTCTGGCATGGTCGTCACTTTCTGAGTTTGTTCTTCTTTAGCCAGGTTGCGAGCATAGAGCACAACCTTGTCCTTCCCTTGCTTGGAGAGGCTATTGTAAAGACGAACAATCTCAATCTGAGTAAAATAGCCTTTTACCACTTTTAAAATCTTCTCCAGCTGAGCAACCTTCTCCTTGGATGGTTCCTTAATCCCGCGTTCCCAAGCGGAGTAAGCCTGAAAACTAATCCCTAATTCCTCTGCAATTTCCTTCTGTGTCAATTTTAACTCTTTTCTCCGAGCCTTGAGTTTTTCTGGTTGGTACATGATTCACCTCCTAGTGTGATGCTTTAATGAACATTATCTCCCTTAGAAAGACTAATCGACGGTTGAGCTTACATTTTCAAAACTCAACCAATTCGGTTTAGTTTTATTATATAAAAAAAGTGGACGATTGTCCACTGGGAAAATCAAGTTTAAACAGCAACACTTATCTATTTTGAACAAAAAAAGACATCCAAGAGTAAATTCTTAAATGTCTGGAAAGATTGATGCCTCCATTAACCTTGTTAATAGACCGGAATTGATGATATTATGGTCTCCTTATCTCAAATACTGCTGTATGAACCCACTCATTATGAATTTGTAAGTCATTTTCTATAACCCTACTAAAGGTGAAGCCATTTTTTAAAAGCACCCTCTGAGAGGCTAGATTACCTGTTGCCGTTCCTGCAATGATTCTATTGAAACCATAAGTCGTGAAGGCTTTTTCTAAAACGAGTTTAACCGCTTCGCTGGCATAACCTAAATTGTTAACATTTTCCCCAATCCTATACCCAAGTTCTACTGTATTTCGATCACTCTCTAAGACACTTAAATTGATTCTCCCAACCATAACACCTTGCGAATTTCTAATAAGATGCATGTAAACAGCACGATTCCTTTGTTCCGTTAACAATTCCCTTGTAATTTCTTTAAAACCTTCTAAATCAAAATAGTTAGCTGGTCTAGGAGGTAAATTTCGTTCAAAATACTCTCGATTTTCTTTTTCAAAAGAATAGACGTCTAGACTATTTTCTTCAGACAACAGCTCTAAACTGATCATTACAAATCCTCTCCCATCATTATCTACATTCAAATTTTCTCATGTTTACGCAAAGTGAAATTTACAGAATTTAAAGAGATTCTTTTATTTTCTGTATAGTTTCTACATTATAACACAAAATACTATGGATAAGCATAATGTTCAAGCGCCACACCAGCAAAACAAGCTGGAGTTTCGCTTGAAGAAATTTCTGAAGCGCTAACCCATAGTGATACGATTACAACTAAGACCTATGTTAACACTTCTAATGTGATTCCAATGGCTGTTGGAAAATTTGCTTTAAAGTCTCTAAAACAATAAGGTAAAAATAAGGTGAACTTTGAGGTAAACTTTTCAAAAAAAACACGAAAAAAGCACCCATAAGGTAAACTTTTGAGTGCTTTGAAACGTTGATAGTATCGTATTGATTAACGTTTTGAGAATTGAGATGCTTTACGAGCTTTCTTAAGACCTGGTTTGGAAAGTATGAGTTTCATTTGGACTAAAAATAGCGTAATATCAAGGCTTTTCAGAACTAAAACCACTTATTTATTTCATAAAATTTGAATCAATATTTTTTAAATAGGGGAATTTCTTAACGCAGAACTTTCAATCCTATCCTCTTCCTTCTTATCCTAACAAAGTTTGTAATATTGGAATAACAACGATAAATAGAACCGTACTTAGAGTCACCACATTCGTTGAAAACTCAACATCTCCTTTTCCTTGATTGGCAAGGATTGGAAGAACTGCTAGAGCTGGTGTAGCAGACTGAATCATAAAGGTCTTAAATTCTGCTGGTGCCATATTTGGGGCAAAGAACTTCAATACAAGAAGCATGATCAGAGGAGCTAGGATAAAGCGTCCAACCAAAGTGACAATTGTATCTTTATCAAAAGCAATCGTATTCAAGCCTGCCTTTGCAAGAACAATACCGATATAGACAAGAGATAATGGCGTTGTTAAACTACCAATATAAGTCAAGGTACTTTCCGCAAAACTTGGGACAGGAAGACGGAGCACTAAAAATACGAGGGCTACGAGAAATCCCAATAAAGGTGCTGGTAAGAGCTTCTTCCAATTGAATTTTTGAGCTTGCTTTGAAGCCCCTTCTTTGCTACCCGAGGTCATTAGATAGACACCTGATGTCCAAGTAGATACCGTATTTGTAATATAATACACCAAGAAGTAGGGAAAGGCTTGATTTCCAAACAGAGCTATGTTTAAAGGCAAACCAATAAAAATGGTATTGGCATTAACAAAGGTATTAATCATAGTTCCTTGACGGCCTGGGCTCACTTTAAAAAGTTTCACCGCTATAAAAGCTATTAGGTAACCGAGAATGAAGGCGATAAACGTATACAATAAACCGCTAGACAGGCTAATCAATTTATCTAAAGTTAAATATTTAAGAACAGAGGTAAAAATTGCCACTGGCATGGCCACATTCATAATGAGTTTAGATAAATCATTTCCAAAACTCTCTTGAAACCAACCACGAACTTGTAAGAAGTAACCTAGAATGATAATGACGATAATAGGTACAATACTCTGAATTGAAGTTAAAAAGATATCCATAGTCTCCCTTTCTATATGATCTAGCATATATTAGGAGGTGTACGAAGCATCCAGTCACACTCGTACACCCCATTTCCATTTACTTATTTATAGGTTGGATACCATTTCAAATCACGAACTGCTTTAGCCATATCAGTTTCTTTAGCACGTGCAAGACCTTGTTCTTGCGCTTTTTTAGCGACTGCTTCTGCTACTTTAACAGAAACATCTGCTACATACTTGAATGGTGGCAAGACAGGAGCTCCTGGTTGACCTGGATTGATAATACCACTCAATGAATGAGCCGCTGCTCCAATCATTTCATCTGTCAAAAGACTTGCTTCAGAAGCCAGCATACCTAGACCAAGACCTGGGTAAATCAATGCATTATTTGCTTGACCAATCACATAGTCTACACCTTTATAAGAAACCGTATCAGCAGGAATTCCTGTTGCGACAAAAGCCTTACCATCTGACCATTCAATCAAATCTTTGGCACTAGCTTCGGCTAGCTTGGTTGGATTTGATAATGGGAAAATCATTGGACGTTCAGTGTTTTCACACATAGCTTCTACTATTTCTTTAGTGAAGGTATTTGGCTGAGTTGAAGTTCCTACTAAAATAGTTGGTTTAACAGTTTTAACGACTTCTAATAAATCTGTTAATTTATCAGCATTAGGAAAATCTGGCCGTTTCTTAGCAAACGGTCTTTGTTCAGGAGTTAGGTCATCCATGTCATCAAAGAGAAGACCTTGTTTATCAACCATAAAGAAACGTTTATAAGCTTCTTCTTCAGAAAGACCTTCACTCACCATTTCACGAAGAACACGAGAGGCAATTCCTGCACCCGCAGTACCACCACCATAGCAGAGATAAACTTGATCTGTTAATTTTTCTCCACTAATATCCAGTGAACCAAAGATACCACCCAAGGTAACGATTCCTGTGCCTTGAATATCATCATTAAAAGTTGGAATTTGTTTCCGGTATTTTTCAAGAATATTAGCAGCATTCAAGCGACCGAAGTCTTCCCAGTGAAGGTAGAGTTTAGGAAAGAGACGTTCGGCTGTTTGAACAAATTGGTCAATGAAGTCGTAGTAACGATCTCCGCGAACCCGTTCGTGACGATTCCCTAAGTAATTAGGATTGTTACGAAGTTCTTCACGGTTAGTCCCTGCATCAATGACTAAAGGAAGGACCATAGAAGGATCGATTCCAGCAGCACCCGTGTAGACCATCAATTTCCCAACAGAAATATCGACACCATTTGTTCCCCAGTCACCGATTCCAAGGATTCCTTCTGCATCTGTTACAACAATGAGACGAATCTCGCGATTACCAGCAGCATTTTTCAAAGTGGCTTCAATATTTTCAGGATGATTGATATCAAGATATCCCGCATATTGTGGATCTACAAAGAGATTACTATAGCCTTCAATGGTATCTGCAATAGTTGGATCGTATACAATTGGATTGAATTCCTCTAAATGTTGAGAAAAGAGGTAATAGAAAAGAGTCCGGTTCGTGTTAAAAATTTCCATTAGGAAAAGACGCTTTTCCAAATCATTGGCTTTTGTTTGCATTTGTGCATAAGTTTGCGCCGCTTGTTCTTCAATCGTTTGAACATACGGTGGCAGTAAACCAATAAGGCCTAGTTCCTTCCGCTCCTCTAATGTAAAGGCAGTACCTTTATTGAGGAAAGGATTGTTTAAAATATCATGTGCAATCATAGTGCAACCTCCTTTTTACTTCTATTATACCACTTAAAACGAATTGTTTGATAAACTTTGTTGCTTAAAAAATACAATTGTGGATGTATATGTTATAATGAGTCTACGAGAAAATTTATAATAAGCCTTTTGATACTTAAAACACTATTATTGATGACACTTTAAGTTGTTTTATAAATTTCTAAACTCATCAAACCTTCGACAATGACTCTTTACTAAAAGTTTCGAGTATAACAAAATAATTATACAAATTGGCAATTCTAATTAAAATAAATATCCTTTAAGTTTTCTATATAATACTTTGTATTTTTTAAGGTGTTTTTTTGTCATACAAAACTTGTATTCTATTTATATGACAACCAAAAACTATTTACAACAATATATTTCCCAAAAAGTGAAATATTTTCGTACAAAAAACAAAATGAGCCAGGAAGAACTTTCTGAACAGGCGGGACTTGGTCTTAAGTATATCAATCAACTAGAAAACCAAAGTGTGAATCTGACCATTCACAGTCTAGAAAAAGTGATTGATGCCTTACAGATGACCCCAGAGGAGTTTTTCAATTTTAGTAGCCTTGAATCCACCTCTGATAAGACTGAAAATCTTTCACTAAAGAGATTGAACATGAAGATTAAACAACTTCCTGTTGAAAAACGAGAAAAGATGTTGGACATTTTTGAAAGTATCTTAGATAATCTATGATATCCCTGACTCACTTATATTTTAACTGGTGACTACTCATATAGTCAAATTGTAGGGTACGGATAAAAATTATTTATCTGGTGATTTCCACATATTTCCCATTCTCCAACTAATGAAAGTGAGCCCATATGAATTTAAAAGATCTACAATATTTTTATGATCTCTGCCAAGTCCAATCCTATACAGACGTAGCAAAACAGCACAAAGTTAGTCAACCTTCTATTTCTTATGCCATCAAGCGATTAGAGGAGGCCTTTAATTGTAAGTTGATTCACCACGATCCCTCACACCGATCCTTCAAACTGACTCATCAAGGAGAAATCCTTCTGAAACACACAGAACTGATTTTACCTGAGGTCATTTCTACTCGCAAAGAAATTAATCGCTCTTTGGCGCATTGCTCTACTGTAGGATTCCCTCCTATTATCATTCAGTATCTTTTCTCTGTCTTAAATAAAGAAACTGAATTTGATTTTTTAAAAAAGGTGCGCCCTATCCGCGGTGGCTCCGTAGAATTATTAAACCTTCTCCTTAAGGGAGAACTAGATGCGAGCTTACTCGGCTTGATTGAACCACTCAATCATCCTTCAATAGAGACACATGAACTCTTTCATAAAGAACTGTATGTCGTTTTATCTAAGAACCACCCTCTTGCTACCGCTTCTTCCCTCACTTTTCAAGATTTAGTAGATCAATCCTTTATCCTTTTAGACGAACATTTTGTTCACTTGAAAGCTTTTGAACTTCTTAATCAGAAGTATCAAAACAGGGCAGAAATATTCTTCAAGAGTGACGACATTGTCATTCTTAAAGAACTTTTAAAGAAAGGGATTGGCGTTAGTTTACTAGCTGATATCGCACTCTCTGATGAAGATGATGATTTAATAAAAATCCCTCTAATACCGGAGGACCAGATCACATTTACAGTTTATTACGCTCACCTTAAATCAGCTACACTGTCATCAGAAGTAGAGGATTTATTTAATTTTATTAAACTATACAAACCAAAAGAACTTGGCTCTTTGTCAACTGTAGTAGATTGAAGAAAAGCTAAGCTCGAGAAAGGACGAAATTCGTCCTTTCTTTTTTGATGTTTAGAGCGATAAAATCGCTTATCACTCAATTTACGGCTATCCTGTTGAATGAGCTTCCGGTAATGTTTGATGGCTTTATATTCATGAGATTTTCGCTCAAACTGATTCATGATTTGGACACGCACACGACTCATAGCACGGTTTAAGTGTTGGAGTAAAACAGTCCAGTGGACTGTTTTAGCCTGAGTTCAGAAATATAATAACGAAGGGTGAAAACAATCGAGAACGATTTTAGCACATGGAAAAAGCTGTTTAGCTAATTCATAGTAGGGACTAAACATATCCATAGTAATGATTTTCACCTGACAACGAACAGCTCGATTGTAGCGAAGAAAGTGATTTCGGATGACAGCTTGTGTTCTTCCTTCAAGAACAGTGATGATATCGAGCTTTTCAAAATCTTGCGCAATGAAACTCATCTTCATCTCCCGATTGAAACAGTCACTTCCCTAACTGTTTCAACATCCCATGATATAATCTCAGGAAGATGCGAAAAATCATGCTTAAAGTGGAAGTCATTGAGCTTTCAAATGACAGTTGAAGTTGAAATGGCCATCTGCTGAGCAATATCGGTCATAGAAGTCTTTTCAATCAACTTTTGAGCAATCTTTTGGTTGATGATACGGGAAATTTGGAGATTTTTCTTGACTATAGGAGTCTCAGTGACCATCATTTTAGAGCACTGATAGCACTTAAAACGGTGTTTTTTAAGGAGAATTCTAGTAGGCATACCAGTCGTTTCAAGGTAAGGGATTTTAGAAGGTTTTTGAAAGTCATATTTCTTCATTTGGCTTCCGCAATCAGGACAAAGTGGGGCATCATAATCCAATTTAGCGATGATTTCCTTGTGGGTATCCTTATTGATGATGTCTATAATTTGGATATTAGGGTCTTTGATATCGAGTAGTTTTGTGATAAAATGTAATTGTTCCATATGATTCTTTCTAATGAGTTGTTTAGTCTCTTTTCATTATATGTCTTATGAGACTTTTTTTCTACAATAAAATAGGCTCTATAATATCCATAGGGGATTTACCCACTACAAATATTATAGAGCCTAAAAAGTAAGCCATCGGCTTACTCTTAATCAAATAGTCGGTGCCTTATTTCCTCTAGAGCCATAATGATAAATGGACAGACGAGCAAATAGAGCCAATCATCAAAACCAATCGGAGCTGTATTAAAGAGAGTGTGGAAAAGAGGTACATAGGACAGGATAATAAAGAGAATGATTTCTAAGATAATCCCCAGACTAATAATCTTATTTGCAAATGGTTTGATTTTGAAAATAGATCCTCTACCTTTGCGACTATTCATAGCCATACCAATCTGCGTGAAGATGATAGCTCCCAAAGTCATGGTTGTTGCCTCTCGATAAAGAGGTCCTGAACTAGCTAGATGATTCAGATGTCCTTGATTAACCCAATAATTAAGGAAGAAGGCACCCATAGCCAAAACAGACTCAATCATACCATACCAAGCAAAGGCTTTTAATAATAATTGCCGATTTAACAAACGATCTGATAGGCGTCTTGGTGGCCTGTCCATAATGCCTTCTTCTGGTGGCTCAACCCCCAATCCCAAAGCGGGCATCATATCTGTTCCAAGGTCAATCGCTAGGATTTGCATAACTGTTAAGGGAAGAGGAATGCGCCCCAAAGAGAACAAGAAGAAAGTAGAGGGTACAGCTTCAGGAGTATTGGAATTAAAAATATAGGTAAGGAATCTTTGAATATTTCGATAAACGGCACGTCCTTCTTCAACAGCATGGACAATAGAAGCAAAGTGGTCATCCGTTAAAATCATATCAGCAGATTCCTTGGCTACGTCGGTTCCAGATACCCCCATAGCTACACCGATATCAGCCTTTTTAAGAGCAGGGGCATCATTAACACCATCACCAGTAACAGCGACAACTTCACCAAGTTCCTGAAGTGCATTGACTACACGATATTTTTGTTCAGGAGCCACACGAGCAAAAACAATCTCGCCTTTAAGAGCTACTTTGAGCTCTTCGTCGGTCATATCTGCCAGTTCAAGCCCTGATATCACTCGTGCATTGTTACCTTTTACAATTCCAATTTTCTTGGCAATACTAAGAGCTGTCAAACCATAGTCACCTGTGAGCATGATAATGCGAATACTGGCACGGTGACATTGCTCAATTGCTTCACGTACACCTTGACGTGGAGGGTCACTCATGGCAACAAGTCCCACAAAGACCATATCTTCTTCGAGGGTCCGCATATCCCACTTGTCTTCTCTAATATCTTCGCTTTCCAAAGGACGATAAGCAACAGCTAAAACACGTAAGCCGTCACGAGCAAATTGATCGTTAGCAGCAAGAATTGCTTGACGTTCTGTAGCAGTCATAGATTTGATTGCTCCTTGACCATCATAATAGTCTGAGCAAAGTTCCATCACTTCTTTAGGTGCACCCTTAGTGATGGAAATATGGTGACTGCCATCCAGACTTTTTTCGAGACTATGTACCGTTGTCATTCGTTTACGATCCGAATCAAAGGGAATTTCTTTGATACGAGGAGCCCAGTTGTGGTTGTCATTTAAATCAATACCTGCTTTTTCTGCAAGAACATTAAGACAAGCTTCAGTCGGGTCTCCCAAGACCGTATAATCGGGATTGTCAGCACTTGGCGCAACCACTTGAGCATTACTAGCCAAGTGAGAAAAGCGAACCAAACGATTCAGGAGATCATTTCCCTTCAGAGAAACAGGGTCACCATCCTTCTCAATATGCCCTTCTGGTGCATAACCTAGCCCAGTCACCTCATAATTACCCGACAAGGTCCATAAATGATTAACTGTCATGGCATTTTGAGTTAGGGTCCCTGTTTTATCTGAGCAAATAACAGAGGTTGCTCCAAGAGTCTCAACAGAAGATAATTTCTTCACTAAAGCATGTTCTTTAGCCATGCGTTGTACAGCCATAGCTAGAGAGAGGGTAACTGTAGGAAGTAACCCCTCAGGGATAAAGGCAACAATCATTCCCAAGGCAAAGATGAAAGCTTGAGAAAGAGGCTGATGGACAAATAGTGTTGCTGCAATCATAAAGAAGAGACCTACAGATACTGCGATAACCGAAATCTGTTTTGTCAAATGGTCTAGTTCCTTTTGCAGTGGGCTCTTTTCCTGAGCTAGGTTTTGCGTCAAGTCTGCAATTTGTCCAAACTCAGTTTCCATACCGATGGCAGATACTATAAAATGTCCTGACCCAGAGGAAACTGTGGTCCCTGCAAACACCATATTGTCATATTCCAATTTAGTCTTATCAGGAGTCAAATCTGCTTGGTCTGATTTATAAATGGGATTAGACTCACCAGTGAGGGCAGACTGATTTACTTGCAAGTCTGTCACAGCAACCAAACGTCCATCTGCAGAAATACGGTCACCTTCTTCAATGAAAACCAAATCACCTGGCACCAAGTCCTGTGCAAGGATTTTATCTTCCTTTCCATCACGAAGAACTCGGGTATAGGATGGAAGAAGCTTATTCAGTGCTGCCGTGGCTTGACTAGCCTTATATTCTTGAATAAAACTAAAGAGACCATTAATGATATTGACCAGCCAAATCGCAATTCCCAACTCCAAGCTATGGGAAATCACAGCAATAAAGCCACCAACCCACAATAAGAGGGCCATGAGACTGGTAAAATGTTTGACAAATGTCAACCAAATAGGTTCTTTCTTACTTTCTTTCAACTGGTTAGGACCATAAGTTGCTTGCCTCTTTTTTACTTCTTGTGAGTTTAACCCTTGAGGACTTGTTTGCAACACTTGATAAACCTGATCAGGGGCACGGGTTCCTAATGTAGTCCCCTTCTGTCTAGAATCACTCATAATCCTTTCCTCGATTCTAAATCATTAAAGCGATTTCATATTTACACCCTCATTATACTCCTTTTTCAGAAAATGTTGAAAGAAAAGGCTCTATAATTCCTATGGTGGCTTTACCCACTACAGAAATTATAGAGCCGAGAACTTTAGCTTGTATACCCAATAGCTAAAGTTCTTTTGGTAGTGTAAAATAAGCCGTGTAAACACAAACAGGAAGAAATCCGTTATAGTAGAGTTACGAAACATTACTGGAACGAGGTTTATTCCTATGACACAGTTTACTACAAAACTACTTAACTTCTTAGCCCAAAAGCAAGATATTGATGAATTTTTTCGTTCATTCCTTGAAACAGTTATGAACGATCTGCTTCAAGCAGAGTTATCAGCCTTTTTAGGGTATGAGCCTTACGATAAAGCTAATTATTTTAAAGCCAACAGTCGTAACGGAACGTATTAACGGAAATTCAAGGTTCAAATATTTGGGGTGAACAGAAAAAGCATCCCGTATTTTTGATACGAAATGCTTTCAATAAGTGTAAATAAGTTTTAACGTTTACTAAATTGAGATGCTTTACGAGCTTTCTTAAGACCTGGTTTGGCTAACCTAACAACTAAGCTCTTTCAAATACGTTCAATTAAGCTATTTTTAACTACTAAAATCTCACAAAGTCTCAACTAATCTTAAATAATTTTATTTAAATAGGGTAAGTTTTTCTATAAAATAATCCACAACGAGTCAGCTATATCAGTTATTTACCCTAAATTAGAAAATGAGTACAAAAAACGATAAGACGAAATATCATCCCTACTTCAAAAAGTAAGGATGATATTTTATATTATACTTAGCAAAAGAATAAATGTATGCTATTTTACTATAGACCTATTCTGAAAAAATTAATACAAATGTGAATATAAATCTAGGATAGGTACACCTTTTTTATATAAGAAATTGCCTATTGCCTTTTCAATATCATGACGTCTATATCCATTTGGAATATTGCCTAATGGAAAAAGCAATACAAAAGACTCATCCCATTTTAGTCCTAAGTTATGAAGAATAATACCAGCAGAATTATACTCCCATTCATATTTATCTCGCTTTTCATACTCATTATATACTCGAATTTTTGAATTATACTCAGATTTATTCTTAGGAATTTGAAAGTTAACATCATTACTTGTAGCAACAACTCCAAGATGACCATTATTAGCAAATTTTAACCATACTAAATCTTTTTCACTATTCAAGCTATACTCTTTTTGTATTTCTCTATAGTCAATCTTTTTGGGATCTATCCTAGGTTTTTTAGTCGTTCTAATTCCAACCTTTTCTAAAAATGCTAAAATCTCTTCTTCTATTATTTCTATTGCTACTACAGGTTTACTATTTTGTCTTTCTGCTTCTTTAAAACGAGACTCCCCATAATGTACTGATTGGCAATACTGTTCCCCTTTGTCTGTGTAGCCAAAAGCTCCATCTATATCAATAACTAAATATTGTTCTAGCAAATTGTTCATCACTTACCTCCTAATAGGTTATTATATATTATCCGCTAATTGATGTCAACAAACTAAAAGCAGCTACAATTAAAAAGTTTTGTGATAATCCTCAATTTTAAATTCAAGTACTTAGAAAAAAAAGATAATACTTTTATCGTAAAAAACTTAGAGTTAAAGGACCAACAGAAACTAAAAAAAGAGCTTATTGTTAGAAGAAATAAGCGATATCTGCCAATAAATTGGTAAAGATATTAAGTAAATATCAACATTCTAAAAAAGAAAATTAAAATAGACCTCAATTTTCAATTCCAGTATAACAACAATCTAAAAAATCCTTGACTTTATTTTTAGATGGGATTATAATAAAAGTATAGTCGTAGTTAGACAAAAAATATTTTTACGGAGGCCCTTTATGGAAATTTACACTTATTCTGATTTTCTTCAAGAGAAAACTGCTTTGACTTTTGAAGATGCACATAAAATCTATAATGAACTAATTAGTTCATTTGACATAAAAGATCCAATTTTTCTCGATGACTGGACAATGTTGATTGAGTTAGCTGCAGAGTATACTGAGATTCGTGTCAAATCTGCAACAGTATCAAAAGAAAAACAAGATAAACATGGGACTCTTAGAACCTCTGCTCATACTGCTTTCATCATACAACTGAATGCACTAAAAAGCGAAATCGAAGCTAAAGGTGGAGATACTAGTTGGTTTAATAAAATCACGAAGGATCGACAACGTCAAGGAGATTTTGCAAATTATTTAGCATACATTTATGCTGTAAGCACTAGATCATCATAAAATAAAAATACTCTTCAAACAGTCGCTTAAGATTCTCAAAACTTAATATTACCGTAATAAAACTGAAAGGAAAAACTTATGGAACATCAAGAAGTTATTGATTGGTTGAGATATTGTGATGAAAATAATATCAAACCATGGGAATGGGATTTTAAAAATTGTTATTCTAACGATTTAACAAAGAACAATTTACATAATATTTTAAAATATAAGTCCTATAACTTAACAGATAGAACTGAATTTTGTATTACTGGTAAAAGTGGCAGGTATGCAGATTGTGACAAAGAAACACTACATCTATATCAAATTTTAGGTTGGCAGAACACTAGTGAGGATATTATTAGAGGGGAAGCAATGAACTCCTTTATTACCACTTTTAACGAAGCAATTAGAAATAGTTCAAATTTTTCTGAAGTATCAACCGAAATCGGCATAACAAGAAGATCTATTCCAACTTCTACTCTTTACGAAAATAAAAATAATTTAAAATTTGAAATTGTTCAAAATAATTTAAAGGATTTTAATTTATTTGCAAAATCAACTCACACAATTGGAAACTTCACTGTATTACCTAACTGGATGAATTGTGGCCGAGGCATGTGCCTATCTGACTACTGGGACATTACTTTAATGTCACTTCAAGAATTTTTAAACATTTTATCTCCGGAAGCATGGCCAAACTTCATCAAAAAGTACTACCTTCAACCATATGTTAATACCGATTATAACGTAGAGTTATTTTGGGATAATCATAATAATGCCATCAAGCCCACAAAAGAAGAGAATTTCCAAATTTTTCTCAAAAAAGTCAATGAGCGAATTGAAGAACGTGGTAAATTTATCATTAAACAAATCTGTGATAAGTTAGATCAAAAAGATTTCAATTTCTATAAGGAAATTAAAAATATGGATACAATAAGATTTTCTAATGAATTTTAAAAGGAGGATTTATGGTCAGAGTATATAAAAGTGTCCGCCTTGCATATGAAGCTAAAGTGTGGATAGACGAGCTTATTCAAAATAAAGAACGTAAAATCAAAGAACTAAATCAAAATAATTTTCTAAGTACACTAGAACAAACACTTCTATCAAATCATTACGATGAATTAAATGGTGTATCTTTCAATATTGTTTTGAAAGCTTCTATTGGAAGCGTAATTGAAGAAGCATATAGAAACACAAAGCATTACTCCATTGACAAATGGCAAAAACTACGTCAAGAAATGGAAAAAGATATCAAAAATGTCAATCCCAGTCTAGAAACATCGGTAACCCCTAGACTCTATTTAGATGAAAATGTTCTAAATGGTCTTGATGAATTTCGATATCATTTAATGAAAGAAGATGGCGCTACTAGATTACCAAGACTTAGCTACATCATTAAACTTGTTGTATATTCCTATTGGAAGACACAACAATAACCTAAGCAGATCTTGCTTAGGTTTCTTATATAAATATTTGTATAGTCGTTTTACTACTAGAAAAGAGTTTGTTTATGTTTAAACTAAAAAAAGAAGCTAACTTAAAAAGAAATTATGTTATTACAAGTTCACGTTTAAAATGGTTACATCTGATAATAATTGTCTTTTCTATCTTTGCTTTATTAGGTTTAATAGTAAGTATTAGAGCACCTGCTTTTATTCAAATCCTCTGTATCGTCCTTAGTATTCTAGCAATCTATAAAATAAATAATACATTAAAAGATTTTAGATACGTTCTAGATTTTGATTTAATTATCAGAGAAAGCTTACTATTTGTTTTATATACAAATCATCTCTACACTTCGGAAATGGATAATTCAGGTTACGAAAAAATAATCAGAAGCGCGATTTTAAAATATGAATTAGATAATCAAAACGGTCGTATTATCATTAAAGCGCTTATCAGAGGCGACGAATTTAGTAAAAAGGTTCAGACACTTGATGATGTATTAGCTGGAGTTCTAGAACTTGAACTAGAAGAAAAAGTTACTCATCCTAATATTGTGGAATATCACTTTTATTACAAGAAACCTAATAGACTTATATTATCACCCCATAATCATAAAAAAGAGATAAATAGTTTTGATATAGACTTAGGATATGATATAACATATAGTCCTATAAAATCCCCTCATATCTTAGTTTCAGGTGGTACAGGTAGTGGAAAATCTATATTTATATCTTTCTTAATTATTGAACTTCTTAAAAGAAACTCAACACTATATATTGCAGATCCCAAGAACAGTGATTTAGGTAGTTTATCTCATTATTTAAGCGATAAATACGTAGCTACAACTCCCAATAATATTGCTCGCATTGTACGTTTGGTAGTTGAACAAATGCAGGAACGATATCAAGTCATGCGTGATAACTTTAAATACGGTTCAAATTTTGCCGACCATGGCTTCAAACCAGTATGGCTTATATTTGATGAAATGGGAGCGTTTCAAGCTTCAGGAACAGATAAAAAATCTAAAGAAGTTATCACCGAAGTGATGGACGGTATCAAACAAATTATCCTACTAGGACGACAAGCAGGAGTATTTATTCTTATATCTGCCCAACAAATGAGAGCTGAAACTCTAAATACTGATCTTAGAGATAATTTAGGACTGAGAATAGCTTTAGGAGCAAACTCAATAGAGGGATACCGTATGGTATTTGGCACGGCTACACCTGATAAGTTAAAATCTATTGACGAAAAAGGAGCAGGATATCTTTATATGCAGGGATCAGGGAAAGAAAAGGCACAATACTGGGAAAGTCCTTATCTTGATACAACACAATTCGATTTTATAAAAGAACTACAATTATATATAACAAAGTTAAAATAATTTCAATAGAAATTTTTGCTTAAATTCAATAGATTTTCAGTAAAAATTTCTATTCCTCATCGCTTAAGCGATGACAAAAAGAAACGAGGTATTATATGAAAATTAACGATTTTCTCAAACCAGAATTATTAGGAAATAAATTCGTGGCAGTAAAAGGATATACAGAAGTTTTGGACCGAGAAACAAACAAACCTGTAGCACTACGTCTTAATGTATCAATTCAAGATGAAAATTCTGATTTCTTTATGGAAATGATCCAGATAAAAGTCAATACGTTATCTCCTACTGCTACCCCTCAGTTATTGTCGGATAAAAAAACATGTCCTGTTAAATTATCGAATTTAACAGTTGGACAATTTAATGGAAATTTATGGTTTTCTTGTAACGATGTAGTTCCTATTTCTAAATAATTTGGTGATACTATTTATGGCTAAACTTTTTGCAATATCTGATATACACGGTTACTTTGATGAGTTCATAAGCGCTCTCAGTACAGTAGATCTATCTGATAAAAATAACCGTCTTATTCTAATCGGAGACTATATTGACAATGGACTTCAATCTTTTCAAGTTATTTCAAAAATAATTGAACTTGAGAAACTTTATTCTAATCAAATTATTACTCTTTTAGGAAATCATGAAGAATGGTTTTATGATTGGTTGATTTTAGAAAAGCCTACTTCTTCTGCATTTCCAGAAACAATAAAGAGTTTCTTCTCTCTAGAGGAATTGGACTATATTTTAAAATCGAATCCTAACAACTTTGAAACAGATGTTAGAGATGAAATTAAAAATAATATCAAGTTCATCCCATTCATAAACTGGTTAAAAAAACGATATAAGGATAAACGATATTATGAAACTGATGCTCAAATTTATGTTCATGCTGGTATTGATGAAGAAGCTGGCAAGCTTTGGAAAGAGCTAACGAGTCCTGAAATATTTACAAATAAATTTCCTATTACCACTGGTGGTTTTTTAAAAGATATTATTTCCGGTCATGTTGCTTCTTGGGAAGTAGCTAAAAATAAAACATACCAAGGTGAAATTTACTTTGATAGTAAAAGCCATTACTTCATTGACGGTGATGTAAATCATAGCAAAATAATACCTGTTCTTTGCTATGATACAATTACCAAGAAATATCACTTTCTATAACTTTTAATCATGTGCTCTTAGGCAAAACTGCCGACTGGAGGTCGGCAAGCTGGAAGCGTGTTTAGTGGAGCGATGCCTAGAAACACATGATAGAAGTACAGAGGAGCTTTGCTCCTCCTAGTTTATTTATTATATAAGCAAACATTACGAGAAAAGGAGATGATTTTGTGACTTACAATCGCAAAATTATCCGAACTTCTTCGTACCTTGAAATATGGGAATACGAATCTCCAATTTTTTCAAATGACACTACTCAAATTGATGAAGAACACATTTCATTAAAAGAAAAGAAGACACGTAGAACTTTTGAAGAACTCACAACTACTGAACAAGATGAACGAATAAAAAGAATTTCTAATACTCGTAAAAATTCTAAATGGAAACTTCAACGCCTAATAGATACAAATTTTGATGAAAGAACTAGTTTCCTTACCCTTACTACTAAAGAAAATATACAAAACAGATATGAATTTAATTTACTTTTTGATAAATTTATTAAACGTTTAAACTATCACATATACCATTCCAAAAAAAGACTTATTAAATATATTGCAGTATTAGAACGACAAAAAAGGGGAGCGTGGCATGCACACATTCTCCTTTTTTCTTTTCCATTTATCCCTCATAAAGAATTATTGACAATTTGGGGATTAGGTGCAGTTCGGATAAACAAACTAAATAGCTTAGATGATTCTTCTAATGCTGGCCGTTATGTTGCAAAATACATGGAAAAAGGCATAGGACAGGAATTATTAGAGAGTCTAGGAAAAAAGGCTTTTTATTCTTCTCGTAATTTACAAAAGCCTGAAGAGATAAAATTTTTTACAAGTGAATCTTTAGATGACCTTGTTAAAAATGAAAATATCCTATTTGAAAGCAACTATATTAGCAAAGTATTCCGTAATGGACACTTAATTGATAATAAAGTCAAATACAAAAAAATAAAGTTAAGTAAGGAGTAACGAAGAAATGCAAGTCATTCTACCAACAGAACAAGTTCAAGAAATACAGTCGATGATTACTAAACTCTTGCAACATGAGATTTCTCATTTCAAAGAAGATTTGGGACTGGATAGCCCTTATCTCAACAAAATACAAACTTGTCAATATCTAGGTATTTCTAACAACACATTAGATGGCTGGATACAAAAAGGTCTTCCCGTTATTAAAATTGGTAAGACTGTCCGATTCAATAAAAATGAGATTGATAAATGGCTTTGTAGAAAAGCTATGCTATAATATCTCTAATGATATATCCTGGCTCGTAAAAGGAGAACATCATGGCTGTTACAAAAACAAATAGTAACACTTACAATCTTAAAGTGTATATACCTAAAGAAATCCGATCTAAAATGGGGATTAAAGGGAATCACTTTGTTAAACGCTATAAAACAAGAAAGGAGGCTAAAGAAACTGAACTAGAGATTTTAACCAAGATACATCAACTTGAAAGTGGTGAAGATATACCACTTTCTAAAACCAGTGATATTCTATTCTCTGAGTTCTTTAATAATATTTGGTGGGATTCATACAAAGCTGGTCAAACAACTTCAACAACTAAGCCTCCAACTCAAGTTACTATTGATAATACTGAAACTGTTTTTAGAAAGCATATCTTACCAATGTTCGGCAATTATTCAATCAATTTTCTAAATCAGAATAAGCAAGTCGTCCTAAACTTAATGACTGCTAAAGCTGAAGAGTATGCTAATTTTAAGGTTATTCGAAGCTATGTAAACTCAATTTTCGATTGGGCTGAAGAATTAGAGTATATAGAATCAAATCGATTATCCAAGACAATTAAACGAATTAAAGACACCAAAAAGCTAAAACTCCAAGAAGCTAAAAATGAGGAAGACCTGTATCTGTCTAGTGAAGATTTACAAGACTGGTTTGATGCTTTTAGAGAAGATTTGGAGAACGATAAATTATCACTGAAAGATTATGTCCTATTCTTTACAACCTTTATTCTGAGCGATAGAAAATCAGAATCCTATGCTCTACATTGGAAAAATATAGACTTGGAAAATGCTCAAATTGACTTAAGACATGCACTTGACAAATACAAGAATGTAAAGTCAACAAAAGGAAATAAGAAAACAATTTTTTCAATTCCTAGTTACCTTGTATCACTTCTTTCAGAATGGAAAAAACAACAGAAATACGAGTTAGCGAAATTTGGCATAATGCAAACACCTGATCAACTAGTCTTTACCTATATAGATACGAAAGGTAATGTAAATAGCCCTCTACATGTTGATTATCTCAATAACAAAATGAACTCCGTAAAAAGGCGACACCCAAAGTTAAAACACGCTACACCGCATAAATTGCGACATACAGGAGCGACACTTGCTAAGAAAGCTGGCATGAGCTTAGAAGCTATCTCAGAAGCATTAACCCATAGTGATACGATTACAACCAAGACTTATGTCAATACTTCAAACGTTGTTCCCCTATCTGCTGGACATGTCGCCTATCAACACATTAAAAATGAATAGTGCAAATTTAGGGCAATTTTTAGGGCAAATTCTCGTAGAAAGCATAGAAAAAAGCACCCATAGGACAAACCTGTGAGTGCTTCGAAACGTTGATATAATCGTATTGATTAACGTTTTGAGAATTGTGATGCTTTACGAGCTTTCTTAAGACCTGGTTTCTTACGTTCAACTTTACGTGAGTCACGTGTAAGAAGTCCTGCGCGTTTCAATGAATCGCGGAAGTCTGGGTCTACTTGAAGAAGGGCACGAGCGATACCGTGACGGATAGCTCCTGCTTGACCTCCGTAACCACCACCATTAACGTTTACGAAAACGTCGTATTGACCAGCAGTTGAAGTAACTGCGAATGGTTGGTTGATAACCAAACGAAGGTCAGCGTGTGGGATGTACTCTTCAACATCTTTTTTGTTTACAGTGATTTTACCAGTTCCTGGAACAAGGCGAACGCGTGCAACAGCGTTTTTACGACGTCCAGTACCTGCATATTGTGCTTGTGACATACTTTATTGTTCCTTTCCTTAGATAAGTCCTGAAATATCAAGAACTTCTGGTTGTTGTGCAGCGTGAGTGTGCTCAGCGCCTACAAATACTTTCAATTTCATACCTTGAGCACGGCCAAGAGTATTGTGTGGAAGCATACCTTTAACTGATTTTTCGATCAAACGAACAGCGTTCTTAGAGCGAAGTTCACCAGCAGTGATAGATTTCAAACCACCTGGGTACATTGAGTGAGTGTAGTAAACTTTATCAGTTGCTTTTTTACCAGTCAATTTAACTTTTTCAGCGTTGATAACGATTACGAAGTCACCTGTATCAGTGTGTGGTGTGAATGTTGGTTTGTTTTTTCCGCGAAGTACGCTAGCAACAACTGCTGAAAGGCGTCCAAGAGGTACATCAGTTGCGTCAACAACGTACCATTTGCGTTCTACTTGGCCTGGTTTAGCCATGAATGTAGTTTTGTTCATGATTTCTCCTATATGAATATCGTTTTTGTTTACTGGGCGGATGTTCCGGTCCGCGGGGTATTTGAAAGGTTCCGGGGCCTTACAAATGGGGTAAACAATACCGTCTACTATCATACCAAATTTTACTACTAAAAGTCAATAGATATGAAAAATATTTTTGCCGATTTCAGTGTTTAACATCTAGAAAAACCTCGCTTTTGCGAGGCTCTCCTATTTATAAGCTAAGGCACGTTTAAAGGTTTTCCAGATTCCCAAATCATCCGTTTGAAGGACTAGACTAGCATACATGCGTCCGATAAAGGCTGTTGCAGTTACTGCAAAAACAACCGTTATGGCAAGTGAAATCCAAGCTTCTAGACCACTTGCATACCCATTAATAGCTCTAAATGGCATAAAGAAGGTCGAGATGAAAGGAATATAGGAACCAATTTTCAGAACTAAATTGTCTCCTGCAGCACCTAGAGCGGTCACTCCAACGAATCCTGCGATAATCAAGATCATCAGTGGCGACAAGGCCTTTCCTGAATCCTCAGGGCGAGAAACCATAGAACCTAGGAAGGCTGCCAAAACAACATACATAAAGAGACTAACCAAGACAAACAATAAGGTATTGAGCGAGAAGGCATCTCCTAGATGATTTAAAATACCAGATTGAGCCAAGATTGGTAGGTCTTTAAAGAGCAGAATCGCAGCCAGCCCACCCACGACGTAAATCCCAATATGAGTCAAAATCACAAGAAGCAGAGCCAGCATGCGAGCATAGAAATAATGACTAGCTCGGATACTAGAGAAGACCACTTCCATGATTTTGGTTCCTTTCTCGCTAGCCACTTCCTGAGCAGTAACACTAGCATAGGTAATCAAAATCATATAAAGGAAGAAACCAAGCCCTGCGGCCGCAATGGTTTGGACAATTTTTTTGTTTTCCTTAGATTCATCAATCTTCTCAGTAAAGTCAACGGTTTGACTCAGGCGCTTTTCCTGTTCTTGGGACAAATTAGCCGCCGAGCGATTGAGTTGGTATTGCAGTTCGTTGAGCTTATTTGTTACAGCCAGCTTGATGCCACTTTCAAGAGAAGTTTCACCGTGATAGACGGCCTTGAGGACGCTGTCCTCTTGGTCAATGGTTAGGTAACCCTTGATTTTCTCATCCTTGATAGCAGCCTGGGCACTGGCTTTATCCTTGTAATCAAAGTTGACACCATTGGTACCCTTGAGTCCCTCAGCTACAGATGGCACTGTTGTTACTACCGCTACCTTGCTATTTTTAGCCATCGAAGAATTTTGGAGATAGCCGATTCCTACAGATAAGGCTAAAAAGAGGAACGGCGAAATCACCATGAAGAAGAAACTCCATGACTTGACATGCCGAAGATAGGTTTCCTTCATTACAACCCACATATTTCTCATACTTCCACCCCTGATTCTAGTTTAAAGATTTCATCGATTGTTGGAGCTTGTTGGTCAAAGGTCGCGATGTATTGACCTTGAGTGAGGATGGGGAAGAGTTCCCTTCCAGCGCTCTCATCATCTAGGATTAATTTCCAACTACCTTGCTTGGTTAAGCTCACCTGTTTGACATGAGGAAGTTTTTCCAGTTCTTCCTTGCTTCGTTCACTTGAAACAAAAAGACGTGTTTTCCCATATTGATTGCGAACATCCTGAACTGGTCCATGCAAGACCACACGCCCATCACGAATCATCAGGATATCATCGCAAAGTTCCTCAACGTTGGTCATGACATGGTCAGAAAAGATAATGATTGCACCGCGCTCTTTTTCTTTTAAGATGACCTGTTTGAGCAACTCGGTATTGACTGGATCTAAACCACTAAAAGGCTCATCCAGGATAATCAAGTCTGGCTCATGGATTAGGGTGATAATCAGCTGAATTTTCTGTTGATTCCCTTTGGAAAGACTCTTGATTTTGTCGGTCAATTTGCCCTTCACTTCGAGTTTTTCCATCCATTGAGGGAGTTTCTCCTTGACTTCCTTGGCATCCATGCCCTTTAGAGTCGCCAAGTAGCGAACTTGCTCAAGGACTGTCAGTTTGGGCATAAGGCTGCGTTCCTCAGGCAGATAACCAATCCGAGCGTAGGTTTCCTGACGAATATCCTGCCCATCCAGACTGATCTCTCCTTGGTACTCCAAAAATTTCAAAATACTGTGGAAAATCGTTGTTTTCCCAGCACCATTTTTTCCGACCAAGCCCAGAATCCTTCCCGGACTTGCCTGAAAATCGACACCAAACAGGACTTGCTTGGAACCGAAACTTTTCTCTAGATTTCTTACTTCTAACATTTTCCACCTCCGAGATATGTTGCACTTATTATACTCCTTTTTGATAGCCTTTACAAGGATTTATGTACATTTTTATCTTGTCCATCCCAGCTTAAAAACTACGTCCCCTAAGGGTCTTAAGTGCCTAAGTGATAGAACAATTATAGCCCATTAAAGTGCATACAAGAACTTTTACTCCTCAATTGTCCATTTTTGATCCTGAATTGTCATTTTAAAAAGCAAAAATCCACCCCGAAGGATGGATTGATGATTTAACGCACTTCTGCCTTCACTTTTTCTTCAAGTGATGCTTGGATTTTTTCCATGTAGCGTGCGACTTCTTCGTCTGTTAGGCTGTCTTCTGGATTTTGGAAGGTCAAGCTATAGGCCATTGACTTCATACCAAGTCCTAATTTTTCACCTGAGAAGACGTCAAAGAGTTTGATATCTGTCAAACGTTTCACGCCTGCAGCTTGGATAGCGTCTACAACTTCTTGGTGAGTGACTTCTGCCTTGAGAAGTAGAGCAATATCACGACTAACAGCTGGGAATTTGGTAATTTCCACAAATGGAGCAGCAGGTTGAAGCGCAGCTTCGATGGCTGAAAGGTTGAGCTCAGCTACATACGTTTCTGGAATATCATAGGCCTTCGCAGTGACTGGATGCACTTGGCCAAGGAAACCAAGAACTTGGTCACCGAGCGAAATCACGGCTGTACGTCCTGGATGGAGGCTTGCCATCTCAGCTGTTGCTGTATAAGTCACTTCAAGCCCCAAGCGAGCAAAAAGCGCTTCAAGGATTCCCTTAGCATAGAAGAAATCAACTGGAACTGCTGCCGTTTGGAAGTCTTTTTCAGCAACCAAGCCTGTCAAGGCAAAGGCAAAGCTGTTGATTTCGTTTGGTAGGTCTTCTTTTGGATTGCCTGTTTGTTCAAAGACTTTTCCAATCTCGTAAAGAGCCAAGTTTTTGTTCTTACGAGCCACATTGTAGGCAACCGTATCAAGGATACCTGAGACCATATTTTGGCGGAGAACGGAGCGATCCACTGTCATTGGCCACATAAGTTCTGTAAGGTTACTTGGTTGAGCTGTGAACTCAACTGCTTTTTCAGGAGTTGTTAGAGCGTAGGTAATGATTTCTGTCAAGCCTGCCCCTTCAGCAATCGTACGGACTTGGCGACGCAATTTTTGTGTTGCAGTCAATTCACCTGCTGTACCATCATCTTTTGGAAGACTGGTTGGCAAACGGTCATAACCATAGATACGAGCGATTTCTTCAAAGAGGTCCGCTTCGATGGCGATATCCCAACGACGACGTGGAACGCTAACGGTAAAGCTGTCTTCATTTCCAGAAAGACCAAAGCCAAGACGACGGAAGACATCTTCGACATCAGCGTATGAAAGTTCTGTTCCAAGGACACGGTTGACATCGGCAAGAGTTGAAGATACTTCTACATCTGAAGTGTCAAGCTCACCCGCTGAAACGATGCCCTTACGCACCGTCGCACCTGCAAGTTCTGCAATCATGCTAGCTGCAGCATCCAAGGCCTCATTGACTGTTGCCACATTGATCCCTTTTTCAAAACGAGAAGATGATTCCGAACGAAGGTTAAGGCGTCCGCTAGTCTTACGAATGGATGTGCCATTGAAAACAGCAGCTTCTAACACAACACGACTAGATTTTTCAGAGATTTCTGTAGCCTCTCCACCCATGACACCTGCAAGGGCGACTGGTTTGTCAGCGACAGTAATCACTAAATCATTTGTTTCCAACTCACGTTCTTCACCGTCCAAGGTCACCAACTTTTCACCAGCACGCGCTTCACGCACACGGATGTCAGTCCCTTCAAAGTTATCCAAGTCAAAGGCATGCATAGGCTGACCAAAGTAGAGTAGGATATAGTTGGTCACGTCGACCACATTGTTAATCGGACGGATGCCTTCATTCATAAGAAGGTTTTGCAACCATTGTGGACTTGGTGCGATGGTCACATTGTCCAAGATACGGGCCGCATAATATGGCGCCTTATCTGTTTCAATCCCTACAGAAAGAGCATCTGCTGCACTTTCATTTGTTTCTGTTAAACTGAATTTCTTAAAGCTAACTGCCTTGTCATAGATAGCTGCCACTTCGTGCGCTACTCCACGCATAGATAGAGCATCTGCACGGTTTGGAGTGATGGAAAGTTCGATAATTTCATCATCCAAGTCTAGGTAAGAAAAGACTTCGTCCCCAGGAATAGCATCTTGAGGCAAGATTTGGATACCATCTGCGAATTCCTTTGGCACAACTGATTCCGAAATACCTAATTCACCAAGTGAACAAATCATTCCGAGAGACTCTAAACCACGGATTTTCCCTTTTTTGATCTTGTAATTGTCCGCGATACGAGCTCCCGGAAGTGCCACCATGACCTTGATACCAGCACGCACATTTGGAGCACCACAAACGATTTGACGGGCTTCTTCTTCGCCAACGTTAACCTGACAAACATGAAGGTGAGTTTCTGGCACATCTTCGCAAGACAAGACCTCACCGACGACAATTTTTGAGAGACCGGCAGCCGGTGATTCGACACCTTCGACCTCAATCCCTGTAGTTGACATTTTTTCAGCCAACTCTTGTGATGGCACATCAATGTCCACCAATTCTTTTAACCATTTATAAGATACAAGCATAATTTAGTTTTCCAGAATGACAGTTGTCACTCTAGTTTTTTCCTTTCCTATCATTTCAATAGAAGAATCCTCTTCTTACCTTAATTTCTTTTTCAGTAACCAATCCGTATCTACTTTTTGACCAACCATAAAATGATGTTGGCTAAATTTTTCAAAACCATATCGATTATAAAATGCTTGAGCTTTTGTATTATGTTCCCAAACACCTAGCCAAGCCCAGGAAAAACCATTTTTTTCGGCAAGTTCCAGAGCGAATTCAAACAGTTGCTTACCAAGTCCAAATCCTTGATATGTTTGTAGCACATAGAGGCGTTGAATTTCAAAAGCGTTCTCTAATTCCCTCTCAGTTTGAGCATTTCCCCAGTTGACTTTGAGAAAACCGGCTATCTCTTCTTCATGCATAATGAAATAGGTTTCGGAGTTAGGATTTTCCAACTCAGTTGACAAAGTTCTCAGACTGTAAGCCTCTTCAAAGTATTCCTGTAACTGCTCTTCCCTATTATCATACGCAAATGTCTCACGAAAGGTTTGTTTGGCAATTTCGGCCAACACTCCAACATCTGCCTTTTCTACTTTTCTAATCATTATTTAAACTGTTCTGAAAAGCGTACATCCCCTTGGTAGAATCCACGGATATCGTTGATTCCGTAGCGGAGCATAGCTACACGCTCTTGTCCAAGACCAAACGCAAATCCAGAGTAAAAAGTCGCATCGATTCCACTCATTTCAAGGACACGTGGGTGAACCATACCGGCCCCCATGATTTCGATCCAACCTGTTTTCTTACATACGTTACAGCCTTCTCCGCCACACTTAAAGCAGGAAACATCAACCTCAACAGAAGGCTCTGTGAATGGGAAATAAGATGGGCGCAGACGAATTTGACGCTCTTCACCAAACATCTTTTGGACAATCAACTGAAGGGTTCCTTGAAGATCTGCCATGGAGATGTTTTTCCCAACAACCAATCCTTCGATTTGGTGGAACTGGTGACTGTGGGTCGCATCGTCCGTATCACGACGGAACACACGCCCTGGTGAGATCATTTTCAAAGGACCTTTTGAAAAATCATGAGCATCCATAGCACGCGCCTGAACTGGAGACGTGTGAGTACGAAGCAAGATTTCTTCTGTGATGTAGAAAGTGTCCTGCATATCACGGGCTGGGTGATCTTTTGGAAGGTTCATACGCTCAAAGTTATAGTAGTCTTGCTCCACTTCAAAACCATCCACGACTTGGTAACCCATACCGATGAAAATATCTTCGATTTCTTCACTGGTTTGTGTGAGAACGTGACGGTGACCAGTCGCTACCGGACGACCTGGAAGTGTCACATCGATACTCTCGCTAGCCAGTTGAGCTGCGACTTTCTTTTCTTCCAAGAGTTTCGCTGTTTCCTCAAAGGCTGCTGTCAAGACATCACGAGCTTCATTGACGTGTTTCCCGATGATTGGACGCATCTCAGCAGAAACATCTTTCATTCCTTTAAGAATCTCCGTAAGCGAACCTTTTTTACCAAGGACAGAGACACGCAATTCTTGCATCTCTTTTTCATTTTCAGCAGTAATCTGCTTCAAGCTAGCCAGCGTTTCTTCGCGAAGCGCTTTTAATTGTTCTTCAATAGTTGACATAATTCCTCCATCAGTCGCTCGTAGATAAAAAGAAAACCACATGTCAAAAACTCCACTCGGAGCGTTGACACGCGGTACCATCCGTTTCATCTGACAAGTCAGACCTTCATTTCTAAATCCATGCGCAAGTGAATTCACTCAGCTTTCATATAGAGAGCTTGCAGTCATGGCTCTCCTCCCTAATATACTTCCCTTGAGTTACTAGTCTTGCGGATTCCTATTCAATTACTACATAGTTTATCAGATTTTTAGTTAAAAAACAAGTTAGACCAGACTAATTTCAATATAAAAAGGAACAAGACGCAATGCACTACCTATTTGTAAGATCTGTTTCATCCGCTTTCCTTTTCAATAAAAGAGTTGCTGCTTGATTAAAACCATCGCACCAGTTATACCATTTTGCTTCATACTCATCTTGAGCTAAGATACAGTCTTTTAAATCCAAAACAGAGTAAATCTTTCTTTCCTCGCAAGCTTGCGCATAGAGATGATATAGTTCATCGCCACCATCTCTATCCCACTCAGCAGAAATCATATTCCTACCCGCCAATAAAGCCTGATAAGCCCTGTGATGGCCATCTGTAATAAACAAGCAATCTCCGAACGCAAGAATACTGATTGGAGCAACATTGATTATTTCTGCCGACTGATAAAGTGTCTGGATGCCTTCTAGTTTCTTTTCTGATAAGTATAGTTGAGTCGGATGGAGAGCTTTTATGTCGACTTTCATTTCTTTCTACTCAAGGGAATTCGATATTTACTTCTGCTTGCCTTTAAATCGCCATTGAAATCGAAGCTTGTCATAGAAAGGAAATTCGATAAACAGGACTCCCAAGCCCACACAGAGACTGGCAAGAACATCTGATGGGTAGTGAACTCCCAGATAGACTCTTGATACCAGCACACTGACTAGGTAGAGACCAAGAACGATTTGCACGATTTTTCTCCAGACTGGATCTTTCATCCGTTGACTGAGAATGACAATCAGAGTGCCTACCATCAGCGTAACTGCCAGAGAATGCCCACTTGGGAAGGAAAAATCCTTCTCCTCAACCAAGTGTAAAATAGCTGGTCGTGGGCGCTGGTAGATATTTTTAAAGGTCACAATTAAAAAACCTGCCAAAGCCAAATTCCCCAGCATAAGTAGGCTTTCTATCTTCCACCGCTTACGATACAAGATAAAGGCTGTAATGGCAACCCAGGTGATAATCACTGGGATATCAATCAGGCGTGTGATAGCTCGGAAAAGAACAGTCAAATAATCTGGTAAGTCTCCTCGAATGGCAGTCTGAATGGGTTGGTCAAAATTAACTAACATTTCAGGGTAAAATTTGACCATATAGCCAAGAATAACGAAAAGTAAAAGGGCAAAACTGCCCTTCATTAAAAATGTTTGTTTATCTTTCATAATGTTTTAAGGTTGGTTTCAAGAGAACGTACAACAACCAGAATGAAACGGAAAAGATTACACCCTCAATCAAATTAAAAGGTAATACCATGGTCATTAGGTAGTTGGAAAGTCCCAAAATTTTTCCAA
>CAUVMH010000004.1:0-48731 GCA_963552835.1 uncultured Streptococcus sp.
CCCGTGTAACCAATATTGTCAATGAATTACCAGAAAAAATCACAGTTGAAGAATTCCGTGATTTGCTATTGGAATACATGAAAAAAGAGTACCCAGAGATGACTGAGTACGTTTTTTCTGAAGAAGAATTGGCTGAAATCAATCGCATCAAGGATACTAAGTTTGGAACTTGGGACTGGAACTATGGTAAATCACCTGAGTTTAACGTCCATCGTGGAACGAAATTCACTAGTGGTAAAGTAGAAGTCTTTGCCAATGTTCTTGAATCAAAAATCCAAGACATCAAGATTTATGGTGACTTCTTTGGTATCGAAGACGTTGCTGCGGTAGAAGATGTCCTCCGAGGTGTTAAATACGAACGCGAAGATGTTCTTAAAGCTCTTCAAACCATCAACCTAGGTCGTTACTTCGCTGGAATTACAGCAGAAGAAATTGCCGAGGCAGTTGTTGAATAAAGTCAAAGATATCCATTCAACATGGATATCTTTTATCTTAAACTTGATATTCAAAAAAATGAGAGTATAATATAGAGGAAGTCTGAAACAAAAAGGGGATCAAATTCAATGATTAAAGTTCCAGTGGCAAATCTTGGTCTATTTGAACAGTTAGATCGTATCGTAGTGGCTTTTTTTAGGAAGCAACAATCTTCCAGTCCATATGATTTGAATGTCAGTATTACACAAGAACATCTTGACCAGAAAAAGCAAGAGCTAGAACCATTAGGCTATCAAGCTGTCCAACTACCATTAGGAATGGCTTTAGATAATATCATTCAACAACCTTATTATAAAAACTTAATCATTGGAGGACTTGCTCCCGACGAAATTATGGTTAGTAAAGAAGAATTAATACCTTTGAAAGATATTGTAGATAGTTTTTGTATTATGTACGCTGCAGCGAATAACAGACTGGAAAATAGTAAGGCTTATGAATTAATGAAAGATAAGACGGTTTATTTTATTGGTAAACTATTTACAGATATTCCAAAAGCTGGTGATGAAATTGCTTATTTAGGAATTGATCGGATAGCGAGCGATGGTACACCATATGAAGCAGTTAAATGCTTTTTAACGGAAGAGAGTGCAGAGAAGTATAATATCGAAAACGGACCTATTAGTCCAGCTAACCTCGCATATCTAAAATCATTTTGGGGGAAGCCAGTTATTATCGAACCCCACAGAAATTATTGGATTGAGTTTTTATAGAGAGAATAAAAGAGCGTAAAATTCTATCAAAGATCTACGCTCTTTTTGTAGACTAAAGATATTACATAATTTATATTATGTATCTCACAAGCTATCCAAGGCATTTTTTTGTTCGTCATTTACTATATGAGTATACAAATCAGTAACTTGTGTGCTGGCATGTCCTAGCTGGTGGCTGACCAAAACCTGTGATTTGGTTGCATCATAGAGACGGGTTGCTAGGGTATGGCGAAGTTTGTGGGGTGTTACACGGACTTTGAAGTCTTCTGAATACTTGGCCACCATCTTTTCAACACTAGAAGCATCAATCCGGTTCGGAACACCTCGATACAAGGTTAAGAATAGGGCTGTATCGGTCTTTTCTGTCTTATATCGTTTGTCTCGAATGGCAAGATATTGCTCTAAATAAGGCTTAGCAAAGGCAGCAACATTAACGGAGTCACGTTTTCCACCTTTTCGAGTGACATCAATCACCATCATCTTAAGATTGAGATCTCGAAGATCCAGGTTAACTGCTTCAGAAAGACGAACACCAGAGGCAAGAAGAAGTGCTATAATGGCTAAATCTCGCTCTTTGTTCTTATTAAAGGAAGATAAGGCACGATTTGAGAGCTGTTGTGGATACTCCTGGTCGATATAGGTTAGAAAACCTTCTGTTTCATCACCTAGAAAGAGTTTTTGCTTGATGTTTTCAGCTCTGGCAGCAAGAGTTTCTTTCTTTTTCTTGGTTGAAACTTTCTTCATTACATTACGATAGAAATAAGGCTCCCCCTGGTCGTTTTCAACCTCCTCGGTCAGATACTTGTAAAGACTGGAAAGTGCTGACAAGGTCCGATTGATGGTCGTCTGAGAGACACCTTGCTTGGTTGTATTAGCATTCAGCAAAGGTCGTTCACGTAGATACAGGATAAAGGATTCCATATCTTTCTTAGACATATTTTCCAAGACCGATAAAGGAATATCGGCAATTTTATCAGCGTTTGAAATTCCAGACTCTAGAACCCAGCTGAAAAATCGATCGTATTCCTTGAGGTATTCGTACAAGGTTGTAAAACTATATGGGACAGCAAGCTTAGATTGGTAGTATTCCAGAACATACCAGGGCATGATTTGTTTTAATTTCTCGATTCGTTCTAGTAAAATCTCACGTTTCATGATTTTCTCCCTAAATTAGTCTACTAGTAGTATAGCATAGACTCATATATTTTTCAAGAAAATTATAGTTTTTCGGAAAGATATCATAGGGGATATATAGGACTGTTTTGTTTTAGATAAGTAACCAAAAATTTTTTTATAGCTAATTATCCTCAATTATGTACTTTATTTAAGTGAATACTGAAATTTTTAAAAGCTCTTCATCTACTATGAAACGTACTTTATTTAAGTGAAAGCTAAAAACTTTTCAAATGTACATTTTGACAAAATAAGAACACTTTAAATAATATAAAGTGTTCTTATTTTTTTATATCTTTTTTAAACTGTACAAAATGTTCTTGCTTTCTTCTGTATCCTTTGCAAATTGAACATGCCTTTTTATTTCGCTTTCTGTACGTCATTCTTTCTTTAACTTGAATTTTATAACGATGATCTGGATTTTCTTGACATATCCACCATACAGACATATTACTCAACTCTGTGATTTCAGTTGGATTTGCTATTAGGAGGTTATTTACATAATCCCACTCATTCATTAGACTTTGTTGTGTTGTTGCTAAGTCGTTAAACCCTTTGCAGTCTTCTTAAATGAACAATACGGACAACATTGGTCGTTTTCGTGGCGTTCAGAAATTTTCGCTTTAAAATTCCTGTGACATTTTCGGCAATTCCAATCAACTAATGTATTTGAATCATAAAAGAAAGTGTAAATATCTCCGTTAAGTTCTTTCACCCATTCATTGATTAAGTACGGCTTAACATAGTTTACTGTTTCATTTGGTTTAGGGAGTTTTTTATTGTAGTAAGGGCATATAGAGTTAAGTTTACTAGAATTATTTTTTGTAAATGCCTCTAAAACAATCCCTAATCTTTCCTGAAATTCTAAATTGCAACAATCACAAATCCAAGTAAATATTTTATTCTCAGCTTCAACCGATCTCGTCACCTCATCAGTTTTTATTAAGTTCTTGCTACTCCAATAATCACATAATTCAGGATAAATATCTGGAATTGTATTATAGCCTTTTAATGCTTGTTCGTTATTGCAATATGGACAAGTATTAGGCACTTCTCTTCTAATTGGAATTGAACACAAGTATTCACCTCTACAAACGGAGCAATTCCACCAATATTTTTTTGTTTCAATGTGACTCAATGCTAAATGAACAGGCAATCCATTTTTATCGCTCCATTCTTCCTGTAATTATGGAAATTGTAGAGTATATAATTGTTAAAAACAAGTGTATCCCAATCACAGTTGTTGGGACATGTTTCAAAATTACTATTCTCTAAGTCGGTTCTTGAAATCATTTCAATAGGACTGCAATAAAAACTGACATGGCAACAAGGGCATTTCCAATTTATACATTCAGAAGGCTTATACCAGTATTCAGAAATAGATTTATCATTACTTTTATCCCAAAATTTCTCTAAATAAGGATGAGTTTCTTGTAAAGTATTATACCCTTTTAACATCAACTTATCATCACAATAAGGGCATCCTTCAAGATGCCTTTTAACAACACAACAGTCATATTGACCATGACACTTAAAACACTGCCATCTTACTAAGATGTCGGATAAGCTATCAATCATATTACTTTTTACAAGAGTTGGAATAAATTGCTTAAAAAGATTTCTATCTGTATGTAATTCCGATAAAGTATCTGAAATAAAAAAGAATGCTGATAAATCAACATTCTCTTCTTGTATTTTTTGAGAAAAAATGTTCCTTTTGTCTGTTTAGCTACCAAAAAGATACCATATAACCTTATTTAAAAACAGTTGATTTGCTCTTGCTGATGTATTCATTTTTATATTCAACAACGTCCTCAATAAGCTGTTTCTTTATTACTTGAATATATTTTTCCATGTATTCAAAATCAATAGTACCACTTTTTGTCACTGGAAGTTCAATATCAATATTTGAAATAACATCAAGAGCAAAAGAAGATTGACCCCAAGAAAAATTTGTAAAAGCTTTTTTCATCGAACTAATTAAATACAAAGCAATATTTTCTGTTAATTTCCCATATTTTTTATTTAACTTAAATATTTGAATCTTATCTCCTGTAAAGTAGGCATTTGGTTGATAATACATAGTTACAGTATCTTGACCGAAAGAAATAGTATTGGAGGGATTTAAAAATTTTTCATCAAAATCAATATATCCTCTGATTCCATTTTCACCTTCTCCTCTAGCAACATATGGGAATTCACCGTTAAAAGTAACAATATTCGCATTTATCTTCTTCTTAGTAGTAGGTATGATATCAAAAAAAAGTTAACTACAGAAACAACGGAATTAAATTTGTTTTTTGCGCTAAAATGATGCGCACGTTTAGAATAAAACAAGTATTAAAATTAATACAATTTTAACATAGCGGAAAAGAGGTGTAAAGAATAAATACTCTGAAAAGCTTGTATACATTTTTGATTCGTGCACAAGTATGTAAATATTGTAAAACAATTTCAAAATGTGGTAGACTAGATATGAATTTTGATGGACGATAATTAGGTCAGAGAAAAGGTTACAGATGGAAAAATTTGTTTTTATCGGAATGCTAGTGTTCTTGGCATTTGTGTTTATTGGAATATTGTTTTGGCTGCGTTTTAGAATGAAGAACACCTTTGAGAACGGTGTTCCAGTGTACGATGCCCCAGCAAATAATCAGACTAGGACGAGTAAGCTAAGCGTAGGAGAGTATGCAGTGCACATAATTTTAATACTAATTAGCGCTGTAATTGCCTTTAAGGTCATGAGCATGTTCCGTCATGGGGCGGCGCCAATTGGTGCTGCTATAATCACGCCTTCTATAATGTCGCTTTTCAATGCACGAAGGAGAACCGGGAAATCTTGGATGGGTATCGTTGCAGTGCTTATGATATTCGTGTTTTTGATGTTTGTATATATAATTATAGGTCTACCTGATAACGCACCTCCACTTAAAATTGACGGAACTGAAATTCATCTTACAGAGACTAAGATTTCGGATTTGATAGACAAGGGGTTTGAAATTTATGTGTCAAATGGTAGACATGATTATCCTAATTATAACGAGCTTTTGACAACGGGAAGCTATACTAAATACCAAGGAGCTGGGGTTAGCGTACCAAACGGCTTTAAGTCATATGACTCAGCAGTTTCGCGATCTACCTATCTTCTTGTAAAGAAGAATGTAGTTCTCGGATGTATAGGTGTTTACGGAGATAAGAGGAAGAGTACGGAGCTGAAGGACTGTGTAGTTACGCAGGTTTGCTTCGATTCTGAGTGCACAGCTGTTGCCAAAAAATATGAAATTTCATATAATATAGATGGTATAGATTTGCTAAAGAAGCTTGACGAAAACGAGTTCACGAAAGTATTTGGGAAAAAAATATGGCTGACTCCAAGCGAGCCAAGAGATGAATATTTGGGTCATTATGGCGTGCAGTGGGGAGCAGGTAACAATGAATTCTTTTGGAATCATTATTTTATGAATTTAGACCTTGATTCGAATAATGATATAGTTAATTTTAATTTTAGTTCTAATATTGCAGCAGAGCGATAGAAGAATTTGCAGGGATAATTAGGCAAAATGAAAAAGAAAAAAGTACTAAGTAAGACAAAGTATGCTATTTATCTTCTAGTGGTCCACCTTATATGCATACTTTTCACTATAAGCAAAATAGTGATACCTTCATGGGGTCACTGGTTAGAGACGACACGCTTTCTTTGGACAAGCTTTCCTACCTATGTATGCGTGTTAATAGCCATTCTCCCAATGGTATGCTTTTGGCCATATTTGATTAGTGCAGATTTTAAGCCGGGTACAGCAAAGACCTTGCTTGCGACTTTTGGTCTAATAGTAGGTAACGTGACTCTGATTTTGATATATACGACTATTTTGTACAAGGTATTATAGGTATAAAAAAATCCCTTTATAGGGATTTTTTGATTGCTTCAAGTAACTCGTCATATTCTTCAAATGCTGGAACCTCTGGGTGATCCTTCTTGATTGATTCGGTGCTTCTAAACAAGAATCCTTGTGGGTGTCTCCTTGAAAGAAGTCGGTTTAATCGACGGTCAAGGCAGTTGATTTGGTTAGTCCAAATTATTCGGCAAGCCATAAATACTCAAATTTCTCCCAATAACATTGTCATCATAGATAGTTTCCCCTTATCACTTTGTCAACCAGTCCGTAACCATAGAGCACATGTTTTTAATGAACTAGCCGACATTGGTTACAATTCCTCTAAGCACCTTTGGTTCTATGGATTCAAAGTACATATGCTGGTCACCCCTATCAGGCTATATTCTGAATTATGTTGTAACGCCTGCCTCAGTACATGATATTAGGGCAGTTGATGACTTACTAGAAAATTGTTCTCAACCATATGTTTTAGCTGATTTAGCTTATCTTAGCTATGAACTCAGAGAACAGTTGAAACAGAAAGGTTACCATCTTTGGACGCCTTTACGTCAAAATATGGCAAGAGCTAAACAACATAATCATTTGTGCTTTTTTTGATGTCGAACAAACACTAGCTAGAGGCTTAACAAGATTGTAGTTGAGAATGGAGCAAATTGTACTGACTTATAATCTGAGATACTTTGAGATTAACTAGCACCACGAGTAAAAATCTATATCTTACTATCAATAAGACCTTAAATGAGCAGCAAAAAATGTACAATTGAACCACTACTTCTTCTGCACCTATTAGAGTAAAAATGTACAAATCAATTCCTTAAATCAGATGATGTTATGAACTAGAAAATATACAAAATAACACTTCAAAATAATGTACAAAATAAAAATAAAGTACACTCCTTAAAGAATGTACTTTCTGCTTCTAATTCAGTTGTATCAATGGTTTAGCTCTAGTTTAGTCAATTGTACATAAACTTTTAGTTTTAGAAGTAATAAAAAAGACTTAGACCTGTGTAATACGGATCTAAATCTTTGGAGTTTCTATTGTGAATCATTATCTAGTACTTTTTCTAGCTTCCAAATACTAAACCAGAATGAAATAGTCAGCAGAATAAGGAAAATAAAAAAGAGATTATCAGTAACGAAACTTCTGTTCATTCTACACATCTCAAGAGCTATATAGGGAGCTATGGGATACAAAATACATTCTGTATAGATTAAATACAGTAAACTCCTTTCTAGCTTTTATGCTTTATCATTTCTAACTTAATTATTATCTTATTTTTAAGAAAATTCAATTACTTGTATGTGAAATACCTTATCAGTAAGAAATAACCGATCTCATTACTGAGAATCGGTTTTCTAAATACATTAAGAAAGTATTTTACATAATTTATGTTATGCAAAATACTACAACAACAAATCTTTGACTTTTCCAATTTCACTTTTTGGAATCACTAGGTGAATCATATCACCCAGATACATTCTAGTTGAGCCGTGAACTGTTTGGCTGTTGCCATTATGGACTTGGGTGGTGATGAGTACGTTATGTGGCAAGTTTAGTTCGTGAACCTGTTTTCCAGCGATCTTATCTGATACAGGGATTTCAATGAGGGTGACTTCTCCTTCGTCTGTTGCTTCTTCTGGTAGCATTTTTTCTAGCATGGCCTCATAGACTGGAGCACCCTTGAGCAGATCCATGACGATGTAAGCTACCAAGGTCACTAAGCCAAGTGGCATGAGGTTGCGAATGTCCCCTACCATCTCAGTTACGAGGATCATAGCGGTTAAGGGAGCCTTGGATATTGCCCCAAAGTAGCCACTCATTCCTAAAATGACAAATTTAGGAAACTGCTCTTGACTGACAAGCCCAAGATTGACACAAATGACACCAACTAGGGCACCAAGTAAGGAACCAAGCGCCAGAATGGGTAGGAAAATTCCTCCTGGGAGGCCACTTCCATAGCTAATCATGCTCCAAACAAAGCGAATCAAAAAGTAAGCTAATAGAACTTGAAAACTAAAATTTTGCTCAGTCAAAGAAAGAACGACCTGGTTTCCACCACCAAGGATTTGTGGTAAGAAGATCCCGACTGGTATGATGAGGATAAAGGCTAGGATTGGATAATAAGCTCTATCTAAATGGATTTTTTGACCAATCCAGTCATAAACTCGACCAACATTAAGTACAGCTTTCTCATAGAGAAAACCAGAGAGCCCGAGAAAAACTCCCATAAGGAGGTAAATCCAATACTGGTCTAGGGTCATGAGAGGAATGTTGTCTGGCATATCTAGTACGGGTGTTAGGCCAAATATGAGTAAAGAAATAAAGTTTGCTACGAGACTGGCTGCTAGAGTTGAGACCCAGAAAAATCGTGAAAAATGGTGGTAAACTTCTTCTATAACAAAGAGAAGACCTGCGATTGGTGCATTAAAGGCTGCGGCTAAACCTGCAGCAGCTCCACTAGCAATCAGGGAACGTTCTTCAACTGGACTAGATTTGAGCCACTTGGCTATACCTTTACCACCAACTGCTCCAAGTTGAATACTTGGTCCCTCTCGTCCCAGCATAAGTCCACTGGCAATTGCAAGAATACCTAAAATATATTTTTTCCAGAGAACGCCCCACCAGTTAAGGGTCATGAGACCTTTTAGTTCGGCTTCGACTTGAGGAATTCCAGAACCCTTGATGTCTTTTTCCGATCGAGTTAATTTCGCACTGAGCCAGCTAACAATTAAATAAAATAGGCCAATGATAAAAAGATTGCGCACTAGGTGCGCTTGATCTTGATAGAGTCCTTGTATCAGGTGGAAGCCTTTTTCGATTGAAAACCGAAAGGATCCGACGATTAGTCCGACGACGAGACCGACAATGATCCCTCGCCCAACTTGGGATAATATGGTGCTTGAGGCAAAGGCAAATTCCTTCTTGGAGCTGAGTATTTCTGACTGTTCCTCCATAATCATTCATTCCTTCTAACTTAAATTTTCTTTTTCTTCTGCAACCAATGATTTAACGGGTTCAAAGCTGATTCGGTGAATTGGGGTAACTCCTAGTTTCTTGAGTCCGTCTAGATGTTTAGCTGTTCCATATCCTGCATTAGCCGTGAAATCATAGCCGGGATATTGATTATCATAGTCCTTCATAATATTATCCCGTGTCACCTTAGCCACTATAGATGCAGCTGCGATGGAGAGGGAGTTAGCATCTCCTTTGATAATGGAGGTTTGTGAAATTGGTAACTCCAGTTTCATGGCATCTATCAAGAGATGCTCAGGTTGCGGACTGAGCTGGGAGATTGCTTCCTTCATGGCCAGTTTGGTCGCTTCATAGATATTGACTTGGTCAATGATGTGATTATCCATGATACCAATTCCGATTGCCAAGGCTTGATCTTGAACAGCATGATAAATTTCCAAATGTTTCTTTTTAGGGATCTTCTTGCTGTCGTTGAGCCCTCTAATCTTACAATTTTTTGGCAAGATAACGGCTGCAGCGACTACAGGACCAGCCAGAGGACCACGGCCGACCTCGTCAACACCTGCTACTAAAGTCACACCTCGTTTATAAAGCTCTTTTTCATAGGAAAGCATGGATTCCAAACGAAGGTTTTCATCCAGTTCTGCCTGAATGGCTTTTTTACGCTTGCTGATTTCCTTTTGAACTCCAGAACGAGTATCTTTTTCGAATTCCAGAAAAAGAGGATTGTCTAATTCTTTGACAGTAGCAAGAAGTTCTTTGATTTCTTTAATCGTTGTCATCGATGTCGTCCAATGTATCTAAGGTATAGTTACCAAGTTTGCCATCACGAACTTCCTTCACGAAGAGGCTGTAAAAACGGTCGTAGTCGTCACGGAAACCGAGAGCACGTGTCATATCCATGATGATAACAGGTGCTTCTTCTTCTATCTTCATTTGTTTGAAGCGTTCAGCTAGCTTTTCTGGATAATGTTTTTTGAAATAATTGAGACCAAAAATAGTCACTTCATCCATTGGGAGTAGTTGATCTTTGATAGCTCCCGTCAAGGCTAGTTTAAGTGCGACAGCATCATCCTCAAACTTAGGCCAGAGAATCCCTGGTGTATCTAGGATTTCAAGGTCTTTATTGGTTTTTAGCCATTGTTGCCCCTTGGTAACACCTGGTTTATTGCCGACCACCGCAATCTTTTTACCAGCCAAACGGTTCATGAGAGTTGACTTACCGGCATTTGGAATTCCGATAATCATGGTCCGCAAGGTTTCAATTTTGATACCGCGTTCTTTCTGGCGTGCAATCTTATCAGCCATAAGCTTTTTAGCAGCATCAGTCACAACTTTTACAGTAACTTGCTCTTTGGAGTTGATTGCTAGAGTTTGAATCCCTTGTGATTCAAAGTACTGACGCCATTCTTTTGTCATTGCTGAATCAGCCAGGTCTGCCTTGTTTAAAATTAAGAGTTTGGGTTTATCACCAACAATTTTATTTAACATAGGATTTTGACTAGATAAAGGTAGACGCGCATCCACCAAAATTGTCACAAAATCAACAAATTTTAAATTCTCCTGAACTTGTCGCCGAGCCTTAGACATGTGGCCCGGAAACCATTGAATAGTAGCCATAAATTTCCCTTTCCGACTAAAAAAACGTAATAAAACGTTTTCTTTCTCACCATCTATTCTATCATAAATTAGGTGCTTTTGCACAGGCTTTGACCACAATAAATGACAAATAGTATTGGTCCGAAACATCTTTGATGCCAGTCACGATTTACTTGACTTTTTTTGCTAACAGGTATATACTTAGTGTATACTAATTCGTGGAGGTAGAGCAATGAATACAGTAAAGACTCGGAAGGTAGGAAATTCTCTCACTGTGACTATTCCGAAAAATTTGGGGATGACAGAAGGTCAAGAAATGGTTGTCTACAAAGGGATTGACGGAGTCATTGTCTTAGCTCCAAAAATGAAAGATCCTTTTGATGGGATTACTGATTTGAGAATGACAAATGATTTTGAAGGGGTAAGGTCACTTGATAGCGAAATCTGACTATATTCCTGAAAAGCAGGATATCATTTGGCTGGACTTTGATCCATCAGTCGGTCGAGAAATTCAGAAAAGGCGACCAGCCTTGGTTGTTTCTAGGAGAGAATATGCCTTGCAAACTGGTTTTGTGGCTGTCTGTCCCATCACTCATGGCCAACAACGTTTGGCAGAAAAAGGCTTGCTCGTTCCTGTCTCGTCGGATAAGGTAGATGGCGCTGTCAATCCATTTCAACTGTATACCTTTGATTTTCGGATGCGAAATGCTCAAAAAATAACAAGAATGGACACACAATGTTTTCAGAAAGTCGTCCAACTTTACCAGTACATCTTTGGAGATACTTAAATCCTACCATGCATAGACAAGGTAGGATTTTTTCTATATGAGTAACCTATTTAAGAACGGATGAAGACAATTGAGGAGAATCCCTCTAATCCAGCTTTCTTGTGCTGATGATAGATCCTCTGCTTGAAGGCATTCTTTTAGAAAATCGCGGACTTGTTCTGGAGCAATCTCAAACTCAAAGGCCTTCATCTTGTAGAAAAAGTCAATGAGATGCTCAGATAAGTAACCATCTGAAAAGGGTACTTCTCCACTTTTTCGATATTCTAATAAGAGTCGAGAAAATCTAGCTTTTTCATCAGGCAAATCCCGAAAATAGGAATTAAGAATCCAAGTCTGCTTCTGCTTTCTTTCAATAGGATCTTGATTTGCAATTCTCTGGTCTTTTTCCAACTCTTTCTGGTTTTGCTTTGCCTTGATGGCCCGTTCTTCTCTATTTTTACCAAAAAGGATTTTCTCCCATTTTCGTTCTTCTTGAGTTAGGGTTTCTGTAAAACCAAAGTAATCTTGATAGGCGCGTTCAGCGGGACCCATGGCAAGGATGAGATTATCTGCGTATTGCTTGGCAATTTTATCTCTTTTCTTACGTTCTTTCTCTGCCTGAATCCGTAAATGCTGCTCGTAATCTATTTTCTCCTTGCCTAATTTGACAAGGTAGAGTTGGTCATCGGACTTACCAAGTAGAAAAGGTTTGATACACTTTTCCAGCACTTCTTCCATACGGGCCTTCTTCTTTGGCTCTGCCTTGGTCCAACTTCCTCCTTGAAAGACTTCTAGGAAGAGCCGATAATCTTTCTCAGGCGAGAATTGATTGCCACGATTGGCTTTGAAAACACCTTTCTCCCAAAACCATTTTAGAAGTCGTTCGTCAAAGTCGCTTTTATTAACCTTGATTTTTTCCTTTTTCTTGACTTTTCCAGTCAGATTTTCAAGCTTTCTGAGAAGTTTTTCTTCCTCTTCTAGTTTCTGGTCGAGGCTAATACGATGAAAATGCCGAACACAGTCACTGCCGATAGGAAAGAGACGTTGTCCTGTGACATTGTTAAAGAGTTCGTAAGCGTATTTAATAGTATTTCCGCAGATACAATTACTGCGCCCAATACCATTAAAAATCAAGGAAACTTCATTCCATTCCTTGGTAGCTTGATCCCAAGTATCAGCTTTTGAAGCCTGTAACACTGCATCATGCAGGGATTTTCTAACTGGAAGTGGCATGAGGTCTCCTTTCTAGATTATACTTTTACAACTTGAACCTCGTCTTTACCGAGTAAAATCAAGTATTTTTCTATGTTTTGAATCGAATAGGCTCGTGATAAGGCTTCTCCATATAGAGCTAACTGACTACGATAGCGGTCTATGAGTTGACTTGGTTCATCGTAACGGTCTGTCTTATAGTCGAAAAGAATAATTCTGTCCTCGTAAAGCAGATAGCCGTCCAAGATCCCACGAACAACAAAGTCTTCCTGACTTTTTTGGTCCCGCTTGAGCATAGAAAAAGGTTGCTCGCGGTAGAGATGGCCAGTATTAGCGAGAATTTCCTGACCAAGTGGTGTATCAAAGAATGCTAGGATTTTAGAAAGATTAATCTTGTCTCTGACTGCTGGACTCGTTTGAACTTGTTTAAGTGTTTCTGTCAGGCTAGCAAGCGTTGGTCGCTGGCTGAGGTCAATTCTCTGCATGAGTTCGTGGGTAGCACTACCAATCTCAGCTCCTGTTACCTTTTCTTTAGTTGAAAAATCTGGTAAATCAAAGCTGATTTGCTTTTCCGGTGATTGAGTTTGGTTAGCAATTTCTACCCCTTCCATATCCATAACGGGTTCGTAGAATTTCTTGAGTTGACTTGGGGTTTGGACACTAGGTAGTTCAATGGCTGCGCGGTGAAGAGTATTATAAACTTCCACCTCTTTCAGCATTTCCAAAGCTTCTTTGATAGTTTCTGACTGGCGATTGTCTGCTTGAGAGCTATCTTGGAGAGGGCTCTTGTTTTCCAATTCTCCGATAGCTTCTCTAGTCAACTGGTCTTCACCAAGAAAACGATAGCTAAAGTTGAGATTGTCCTTGGTAAATACTTTACTGATAGCCCAGACCCAATCTTGGAAATTTCTTGCTTGCAGTCTGGTATTGCTATCTAATTTTCCATTGTTTGCTGCCGGGTATTCCTTGGCTTCTAGCTTTTCACGAGAACCCTTACCAACAAGATAGAGCTTTTTCTCAGCTCTCGTCATTGCAACATACAGCAAACGCATCTGCTCTGAATAGCTAGCCAATTGCAGTTCTTTCTCATTCTGCGTATAAGTTAGGCTAGGAATGGAGAGTTTGAGGGTTTTAGGATAGTGTGCTTCCACTGCTCCTGTTTCCACTTTGGCAATGTATTTGACACCAAGCCCATTTTGACGGCTGAGAATGACATCTGACATCGAGTCTTGCTTATTGAAGTCCTGATCTAGGTTGAGGATAAAGACATAAGGGAACTCCAATCCTTTGCTCTTGTGAATGGTCATGAGTTCTACTGCATCTTTTGGCGGTGCGACAGCCACGCTTGCAAGGTCATGCTGGGCTTCTAGGACTTGGTCAATCATACGTATAAAACGCGACAAGCCCTTGAAATTACTCTTTTCAAACTGGTCTGCTCTCAAAGCTAAAGCATAGAGATTGGCTTGTCTAGCAGGACCGTTAGGCAAGGCTCCAACATAATCATAATAAAAACGGTCGTTATAAATCTTCCAAATCAAATCATAAAGGGAGTGAGTTTTGGCATACAAGCGCCAAGAATCCAAGATATCCATGAACTGATTTAGTTTTTCAGCAAGTTCCTTGTGAATCAAGTCTTTTTGGCTAGTTGCTTGTTTTTGAGCATTGACAAGCTTCTCGTAAAGATTCTCTTGGACTTTATCTTCTGCTTTCTGAAGGGACAAGCGCGCCAACTCGTCCTCATCAAAACCAAACATAGGAGACTTCATAAGGGCAACCAAGGCATAGTCTTGCAGGGGATTGTGAATGACACGAAGGGTGTCCAGCATGACTTGTACTTCTAGGGATTGGAGATAATTGTTTTGCTCACCGTCGGTTTTGACAGGAATCCCATACTCAGACAGGGCGAGGAGAATCTGGTCATTTCGACTGCGGCTAGAGGTCAAAAGGGCAATTTCCTTAAAGACTACACCTTTCTCTCGATGGAGCTTCAAGATTTCCTTGATAACTAGGCGCATTTCTCTTGTGAGTTTCGTGTCTGCATCACTTTCTTCTTCCTCTTGCCCACTATCGTTCTTGTCGTAGATGAGAAATTCTGCCTTGTTGTCTGGATTGGGAGTTAGTTTGCTATTGGCAAAAACAAGCTGGTGCATGCTATCATAGTTGATTTCGCCGACCTCTTGGTCCATAAGGCGTCCAAAAACATCATTGGTTGCTGACAACACTTCTAAACTGCTACGGAAATTCTCCTTGAGGAGAATCAACTTGCCTTCTTTAGGATTTTGTGCATAGCGTTGAAATTTTTCATTGAAAATCTGCGGGTCTGCCTGACGGAAACGGTAGATGGACTGCTTGATATCTCCTACCATAAAGCGATTATGACCATTTGACAGCAATTCCAGCATCCGTTCTTGAATGTGGTTGGTATCTTGATACTCATCGACCATGACTTCGTGGAATCGTTCCTGATAAGCCTTGCGGACTTGTGGGAAATTCTCTAAAATTTCAATGGTGTAATGGCTGATATCAGCAAACTCAAAGGCATTTTCCTGGCGTTTACGTTCACGATAAGCCTCCACAAAATCACTCATAAATGTTTGGAAAGTTTTAGATAACTCCCAGGTGTCTCCATGATAACGTTCTTGATAGTCGAGAATGGTTATCTGGTCTGCTAGTTGTCCAAGTTTAGCAAACTGAGCCTTTCTTTCTTCGTTGTAGGCATCAGCCAGTGGTTTCAAATCGGCTTTACGACTAGAATTAGCTAGAGCTCTACCATTTTTTTCTTTCGAGATGGCGACAACACGCGTAAGCACTGCTTGATAAGCCTGGCTATCGGACTCTTGATTTAAGGAACCAATTTCATCCAGAACCAACAGCACATTTTCTAAATAGGTAGCTTTTGGAAACTCCTTGGCATCGTTATCCAGATGATAACGGAGGAAACTTTCCAAATCCCATAGCGCCTGTTTGATTTGCTCAGTTAATTTGTCTTTTTCAATTACAAAGTCAGCTTCTTCAAACCCTTTGAGGAAAGAGTTACTCAACCATTTTTTGGGGCTACTGGTGGATTGGAGGAAATCATAGATTTTGTAGACTTGCTGGCGCAGACCTCGTTCATCCTTGCCACGTCCAGCAAAGTTCTTGACCAATCGACTAAAGCTCTCTTTATTTTCACCTTGGTAATGATCTTCAAAAACCTGATGAAAAACCTCATTTTTTAAGATTAACTGTTCACTTTCATTTTGTAGAATACGGAAGTTCGGTGCGATATCAATCAGATAACCATGTTTGCCGAGGAACTTTTGTGTGAAGGAGTCCATAGTTCCGATGGCCGCGTTTGGCAGATCTGCCAACTGACGTCCCAAGTGTTGTTTGAGATCAACATCATCTGTTTCTTGAATTTGTTGGCTGATTTTTTTCTCCAAACGTTCTTTTAGTTCAGTGGCAGCCTTGACGGTAAAGGTCGAGATAAAGAGTTGGGAAATTTCGACACCACGGGCTAATTGGTCCAGAATGCGCTCTGCCATAACAAAGGTTTTCCCTGAACCAGCAGACGCTGAGACCAGAATATTTTGCCCTGCCGTATAAATGGCTTCAATTTGCTCGGCAGTTTTCTTCTGTTCCTTTCTCGAATTCGCTTCTGCTTCTTGCAGTTTTTGAATCTCTTCCTCAGTTAAAAAGGAAATGGGCTTCATCGATTCAACTCCTCTCTCATTTTTTCAAACCAAGCTAGCTTGAGTTTTTCTCCGACCAGTCGTTTGCCATCCGCTAGGTCTAACTTTTCTAGGAAACGTGCTTGACCCAAATGGTAATTGGCTTCAAATCCTGTAATTGCCTGATGTTGCTGGACGTATGGGGCAATACTTCTTCCGTTCTCTGTGTATGGATTGATAGCGAACTGGCCTTGTAAAATCTTCTCAGCTGCCTTCTTGTAAAGATGGGCATTATAGTCTAGTAAGAGCTGGAATTCCTCGTCTGTCAGCTGATTGGTCTTGTTTTTGTTATATAATTCGCCCAAATAACTACTTTCTTTTTCTAAAAAGAGTCCCTGGTATTTCATTGACTTGCTAGCTTCTACTACCGCTCCAGCCAAACTTTTAACAGCTAATAAAGATTGGACAGGTTCAGCCATTTCCAAGTACATAGCGCCGAAAAAGTTCTGCTCTCCTTCTCCCTTAAGAGCAGCAAGATAGGTTGGTAGTTGGGAATTGAGCCCATTAAAGAAATTCGGAAACTGGAACTGGGTCAAACTAGACTTGTAGTCTACCACTCCTAACGCTCCATCAGCTTTCAAACGGTCAATACGGTCAACCTTGCCTCGCACATGAACACTTCGCCCATTATCCAATTGAATAAATGCCTGGTCTTTGCCGCCAAATGTTGCCTCCTCTTGGATGGTTTCGATGGCTGGATTATGACGTAGGATTTGGCCAGTGGTCCGAGCGACATCAAGCAGAACTTCCTTGGTAAACTGGGCTTCCAAACTTTCCTGATAAATAGCCTCAAATTCGCGTTCCTGACCAGTTTCTTGGATAGCCTGTTCCAAACGTTGGTCAAAGGAATCTTCGTCAGGTAACTGCAAGGCACGTTCAAAAATACGGTGCAAGAAATTCCCGTGACTGCGAGCATCTGGACGCAGGCGCAATTCTTCCTGCAAACCAAGTACATAACGGAGGAAATAACTGTATTCATTGCGGTAAAACTCCGTCAAACCAGAGGTAGAAAGGTAAAACTCCTTGTCAGCTGGATAGAGAGCCTGCAAGGTATCCTTTGCTAATGGCTTACTGCTTGGACTGGTTGGGATAGCTGGATTTGTAAGGCCTTTTTGATCTAGTTTTTTCCCCATCACACGCGCCAAAACCTTGACAAAGGTCAAATCTTGCTCAGTATCACTCGTCTCGCCCTGCTGGTGATAGGCAACTAAGCTAGACAAGAGACTGTGATAAGAACCTATATCTTCTTTGCTAAGATTTTTGTGGTTCATCCTCTTTTCTCTTCGGCTAAATCCAAAATTCACCAGTTCATGAAGATAGGCAGATTCCTTGCTCTCGTTTTCATTTAGAAGACTTGGTGCTGACAAAATCAACTGCTTACGAGCAGCATTGACTAAAGAAAGCATGGTATAGCGATTTTTTTTGAGATTTTCACTGCTTGCAATCAGCAGTTGAGCCCCCTCTTCTGTCGCTTGGTTTAAGGTCTCTCTCTCTTCGTCTGTCAAAAGGCTGGTATTTTGAGCGATTTTTGGTAAATGATCCTGAGTGAGTCCAATGGCATAGACAAAGTCAGCAGTCAGAGGTGCAATCAAATCGTAACTCTGCACCAGAACGGTGTCCACTGTTGCTGGAATGGTGCGATACTGGGACAAACTCATCCCTGAATGGAGCAAGGCTAAGAAGTCCTCCAGACTTACTTGTGAACCAGCAAAAACCGTCGCAAATTGTTCTAAAACATGGCAGAAGGCTTTCCAAACTTCAGCTTGTCTTTCCTGTTCTAGAGTTTCCATAGTAGCTGTCAATTCTTGCATCTGCTTGCTTAAGGCAGCATTTTTTAGAAAAGCATTCCACTTTTGCAAGAGATTTTCAGCCTTCTGTTTTCGACTGGCTAATAAGGTTTCAAGTGGCGTCAAAACTCGCAGACGAATAGCGTTCAAACGTTCCAAATCGAATTTTCCATGGTGGGATTTGGTGAAGGTTTGCTGAAAGGATGGCAAACCATTGATGCCAAGATAGCGGAGATATTGCTCAAAAGCATCAATATCATCTTGACTAAGATCGGTATACAAGCCAGTTCTCAGGAGGTTAATCAAATCCTCCTGACGGAAACGGTAGCGTTTCAAACTCAAAATAGATTCGACATACTGGGTTAAGGGATGGTGAGCCATGGATTCGCTTCTACCAAGATAGAACGGTATCTGGTACTGGTCAAAAATAGTTTTCAGCGATAGCTGGTAAGATGCCACATCCCCCAGCAAAATACGAAAATGCTTGTAACTCAGTTCTGGATAGTCATGTAATTTCTGACGAATAGCGCGAGCCACCAACTCCAACTCTTCCTTTTGTGTCAAGCAAGACCAGATTTGCAAATTTTCACGGTCCTTCTCATCGACATCTAAAGTGAGTTCTGAAAAGTCATAAGAAGACTCCAGCAAACGAGAGGCCTTGTCAAAGCTATCCATCTTCTCATGCGTCTGAGAACGGTCTTGAGCAGGGGTTTGGTATTTTGCCCCCAAATGATGGAGGAATTCCACACTGGCTTGGTAGAGATTGCCTTCAGTGAACGGACTGGTATAGGCCTTCTTGCTTGCATAAGCCCCAATAACAATCTCGGCACCTTTTCGATGGAGCAGATCCACCACACGCTCTTCCTCGGCAGAAAAACGAGTAAATCCATCAATAACCAAGGCAATCTGACTGAAATCACTACTTACCTTGTCATTCTCAATAGCCTCAATCAAATGGGACAACTGACTTCCCTGAGCCAACTGACCTTGATTAAGATAGGCAGTCACTTTCTCAAAAATCAAGAGTAAATCTGCTCTCTTGTCCTCATCTGTCAAACTTTCCAAGTCCAAAAAGCTCATCTGAGCAGTTGTCATCTCGTGATAAAGTTCAATCAGCTGCTGGATAAATTGAGGGTCCTGTTTAATCGCACCATAAACTCTTAACTCCTTGGGATTAAGTTCAGCAAGGCATTTATAAAAGGCCATCCCAAGTCCGATGTCATCCAGACTGGTCTTAGCTGCCAAGTCATTTAAAACCAGGTAACGAGCCATCTGAGCAAAGCGCGTGACGGTAATCGCAAAAGAAGCCTGCTGGGACAAGCATTCCAGCACGGCACGTTCCTTTTCAAAAGAAAGAGAGTTGGGAGCAATGTAGAAAACCCGCTTGCCCACAGCAACTAGCTCTTCTGCCTCTCTGGTCAAGATTTCTGTCAAAGAAGTCCGAATATCAGTATAAAGTAATTTCATCTCTGCCTCGTCACACTTTCTGTCATTATCCTATATTATACCATGATTTAGCCACACAAGTCTGTAATACTCTTCGAAAATCTCTTCAAACCACGTCAGCTTAGCCTTACCGTAGGTCTGTGTTATTGACTTATTCAGTCTTATCTACAACCTCAAAGCAGTGCTTTGAGCAATCTGCGGCTAGCTTTCTAGTTTGCTCTTTGATTTTCATAGAGTATAAATAATCAGCTCTTGCTCATCTGTTGAAAAGAAAATGCCGGAAAGTTCCGACATTGTTTTAGTAAGCTAACTTCCTGAAAATAGGAGTAACCAAACATCCCAGAAAGCAGTGATATTGATGAAAATATGAACTAGTATTGGATAGTAGAGAATTTTTGTCATGCGATACAATAAGGCTAAAATAAGCCCTCCACTAACATAAATGAAAAAAGCAAGAGGAGATAAAGCAAAATTAATATGAATATAACCGAAAATAATAGCAGAAAGCAATACATCTCCGTACCAAGACGAGTTTTTGAAAAAGGTTTTCATAAGCACACCGCGATAAATCAATTCCTCAGCAATAGGACCGATGAAGCAAACTATGAGCAAAAAATAGGGTAACTCCTGTCGTCCCATTATTTCTACTGTTTCATTCAAAGAAATTTGATTTGAAGGCGAGGATATGAAATAGTCAGACATATACGAAATGATGTAGCTCAGTAAAAGGTAGATAGAATACCTCAGCTGCCACTTGAAATGAAAAGTTTTCTTTCCTGCGAAAACTAGTAGATAGATAACTGCTGACAAAAGAACTCCACTCTCCATCAAAAGCAGAATCTGAAAAAATTCACGACTTGCTGGTAGATAGGGATTTGTGAGATGATTGAAAACTCTCCAAAACCAAGTTGATTTATAAAAAATTAAGGATAATGCTAGTAAAATCTGAATAATTCGTTTTTTCATACTATGCCTCAGCCTTCTCCCCTTGTTTCTTCATATTCCTAATAAATTTTACTTAAAATCTCGCAGCACTTCCTTTGCAAAGATGATTACCTCCGCCAATATATCCTAAATCATAAGTGCCACTAGGACAAAATCCATGAACCGGCATAGTTAATACTGGTTCTATTTGCCAAGTGAAATAATTATTAGGCTCTTTACCATAGGGATCTGCTCCGCCTTGTATCAGCTCTAATTCTTCATTTGTTAGATTTATATTTTTTTCATTAAAACCATGATGTATTCCTCCATTATTGTTCAGATTAGTTGAGTAATCTGCTACTCATACCTACTTACAAAAAAACTATTATATTGAGGCAGTTTTTTATGTTTGTCTAGTTGCAACATTGACAAGTTTAGTATAGCATATCTTTGCAAAGTATCCTCTTCGAATCTTGAATTGTCATCGAAACGTCCTAAACTGGAAAATCAATTAGCTCCTGTCCCTTTTACCATTATCTTCTCTAAAATATGCTATAATAAAAGCAAAACACATAGAAAAGGAAGTCTTATGATTAAACTACTAGCCTTGGATATGGACGGAACCCTCCTTAATGAAGCCAAGGAAATCCCACAAGCCCACATTACTGCCATTCACCAGGCTATTGAAAAAGGCGTCAAATTGGTTCTCTGTACGGGTCGACCGCTTTTCGGTGTTCTTCCTTATTACAAAAAACTGGGTCTTGATCTCCAGAATGAGTATGTCATTGTCAATAACGGTTGCTCAACTCACCAGACTAGTGACTGGAGTCTAGTTGACTGGCAAGAACTCAGTCCAGCTGACATTGAATACCTCTATGACCTGGCTGAAAAAAGCGACGTCCAGTTGACTCTTTTTGATGAAGAACATTATTTTGTCCTCGGTGGTAAGCCAAATGAAATTGTTCAAAATGATGCCAAGCTAGTCTTTTCAGACCTGACTGAAATTTCCCTTGAGGAAGCCACTAGTGGCAAATATCGGATGTTCCAAGGTATGTTTTTGGGCAACGAAGAGCAAACAGACGATTTTGAGCAGCATTTTGCCAAGGAACTCTGCCAACGATTCAGTGGAGTTCGTTCGCAGCCTGTCATTTATGAAGCAATGCCCCTTGGAACGACCAAGGCTACTGCTCTTTCACGACTAGCTGAGATTTTGAAGATTGATTCCTCAGAAATCATGGCCATGGGCGATGCTAATAACGATATCGAAATGCTCCAGTTTGCAGGGCTTGGTATTGCTATGGGAAATGCTAGTGATCATGTCAAATCTCTTGCTGATGCCGTTACAGCAAGCAACGATGAAGACGGCGTTGCGCGTGCGATTGAGAAATATATTTTATAGAGAAAATTCCCAGTTAAATCCTTAACTGGGTTTTTGACATTTTAAAAATCAGAAAACTTTAGAAACTCTTTAGAAATACTTGAGCTTTCTTTGATTTCTATAGCTTATACTAAAGTTAGAAAAATAAATCAAAAGGAGAAAATCATGAAAACAGTACTCGAAATTCATGGACTGACCAAAGAATTTGGTAAACAAGCTATTCTTCAAGATCTTAGTCTAACGATAAAAGAGGGAGATATTTATGGTTTAATTGGAAAAAACGGAGCAGGTAAAACTACTCTTATCAAAATCATTACACAACTACTGTTTGCGGATAAAGGAACTATTTCCCTCTTTTCTAGTCAGGAACAAAATGAATGGACCAAAGCTCTATCTCGAGTAGGTTCAGTTATCGAATCGCCTGTAGCCCATAATCACTTAACAGCATACCAGAATCTGAAATATTATTGTATGATACGTCATATTCCAAATGCTGATAAAGTCATTCAAGAAACACTGGACTATGTTGGGTTGTCAGATACAGGTAAAAAAGTCTTTCGTGATTTCTCGCTAGGAATGAAACAAAGACTTGGTATCGCCATTGCCCTTCTATCCAAACCAGACTTCCTTATCTTAGATGAGCCTATTAACGGACTTGACCCAATTGGAATCAAAGAATTTCGCCTCATGATCCAGCGACTCAATCAAGACAAAGGCATAACTATCCTCATCTCTAGCCATATCTTGTCAGAACTCTATCTCTTAGCTAGTCGCTTTGGTATTCTGGATCAAGGTAAGATTATCCGTGAAATTAGTAAAGCTGAGTTTGAAACACTGAGTGAGGATTATATTGTGCTTAAAACAAGCGACAAAGAAAGAGCTTGTCAGGTATTGAAAGAACAAATCCAGCTCCAGTTTAAGGTTGTAAACCCTGAAAATGAAATCCATATCTTTGGTAATGAACAAGATGTCAAACAGATTCTTAAGCAACTAACTTTGGCCGATGTTGCTATTGATGAGATATACTTTGCCCGTCAAAACCTAGAAGAATACTTCACACAATTGGTAGAATAGGAGAAAAATCATGATACATACCATTCAAGCAGATTTTTACCGTCTTTTTCGCTCCAAAGGATTCTGGATTACAGAATTCATTCTCTTTGCTCTCATGTTAATGGGTGCTACTATCGGAGCTACAGGACATCTGATGTCAGTAAATACCACACCTGAAACAGAATTTCCGACCAAAGGTTGGGACGGCATCCAAGCTCTTATCAACGCGTCTAGCAATGGTTCAAACCTCGTTTTTCTCTGCATTGTTCTAGCATGTCTCGTTCTCGGAGTTGATCTAATCGGCAAGCTTTATAAAAATAGTTTGACTGTTGGTGTTTCTCGTACAGAGTTTTTCCTTGCTAAATCCTTTGTACTAGCAAGCATCGCTCTCTTGCAACTCATCGCCAGCCTTGTGATTGCTTTTGTTCCCTCAACCCTACTAAACGGACTTGGTACAATGCCTGATGGTTTTGTTACCAATCTCCTCTTGACGATTTCCCTTCAATTCCTTTGTCTCCTTGCTTGGCTTTCCATCGTTTCCTTTATTCTCTACCTAACTCATTCTTATCTTGCCGTATTTATTGGTTATCTGATTAGCTCTATCGTCCTTTCTATGCCAATGCTTGTTTTCCCAGACATTGAAATTCTACGATATTTAATTCTAGATTTTGCCTATGCTATGACTACTAATAGTCAAGCTATTCTCTATACCATCACGATTTGCGTAACGGTCATACTTTTCTTCTCTTTCAGTGGACTGACTGTTTTCAAGAAGAAAAGCTTATAAAAAGGACCTCCTCTAAACTTATAGAGGAGGTTTCTTCTGTTAAAAATAAATAAAGACTGAAAACCATTCTCCGTCAGTGGCTAGCTTCATATCCGCTCCAAGAAGATGAACTAATTCCTCAGTAATATAAAGACCTAAACCAGAGGATTCTTCTGTATCCGACATATTTTCAGAATAAAAACGATTGCTGAGATTGTCTATATTCTTGATAGGTTTTTTGACTAGATTATCTATTTCCAAAACAAGTCCTTTTTCTTCCTTTTTCAAAGAAAGTCGAGCCTTCTCCTTGCCGTGCTTGAGAACATTTCCAAGGAGGTTTTGTATAATTCGATCAAGCAAGTCCTCATCAGTCGTCGTTTTCAATCCTGGTTCGACGTTAAAATCAAGAACAATACGTGAAGATTGAAAAACGTCGTAATAGGCTAAAGTCTTTTTCGTTATAAAAGTTGATAAATCAAGCTCTTCCAGTTTCGGTTTGACTGCTCCTTCCATCAAATGACGATATTCAAGAAGAGCTTCCAAACGTTTGGAAACCAAATCCTGATGATGAGCTATTTTGCTTAAAGTTTCCTGACTATTATCGGGGTGTTTTATTAGTTGCTGAGTATATCCTGAAGCGATTGTCAAAGGTGTCCGAATATCATGAGCGATGTTACTGATTGCCATATCTAGGGTGCGTTTTTCACGCTTCATGATTAGCTGATTTTGCTCCACTTCTTGAAATAGATTCTCAATTTGGTTATGTAGACGCAAAATGGTCTTTGAAAAGAAATTTACCCCGATCCTCTTCATGCTACCAGAGCGAATCTTTTCTTCGATTTGTCTGCTTAAATCTCTAATTGCTATATGATAGCGAATCAAAGAAATCGCCAAAATAATGTTAGTAAGGAGTAATATTGATATCAAAATGTAATTCATTATTTGTCTCCTTTTAATCGAACACCAACTCCCCAAATGGTTTCAATGTACTCATGATTTGGATCCAGTTGATACAGTTTTTTACGGAGATTGCTTAGATGGGTGTTGAGCGTATTGTCTCCAGGCAGGTAACTTTCTTCCCAAATCAATTCATAGAGTTCTTCCTTGGTGAAGATTTTTTTAGGATGATGGAGCAACATTTGAAGAATCTGGCACTCTTTCTTTGCAAGGCGAATGGTTTCAGTTGTGCTACTTATTTCAAAACTATCCGCATCGAATTGGATATTTTTAAAGTTTTGCACGAGGTTATCAATTTCTCTTCGATCTCCTGACTGATGTTCACCACTTTGGCGTAATTGCACAGTGACTCTGGCAAAGACTTCGTCCAAATCAAAAGGTTTTACTACATAATCATTGGCACCGTCTAGTAGATATTGGCTGATGAGCTTTTTATCACCTAAAGCAGTAAGCATGATGACCGGAGTCTGATTCGTTTGTCGAATAGCTTGCAAGACTTGGTCACCATTTTTCCCAGGGAGCATGATATCTAGTAAAACGAGATCAATGCCACCTTTGTCAAATTGCATGATACCTTCTGTGCCAGAAAATGCTTGGATCACCTCGTGTTCCTCTGTAAGAAGGGTTCTTAAAATTTCCTGGATTTCATTATTATCTTCAATTACAAGAATGCTCGCCATAAACCTCATCCTCTCTAAAACTATTATAACATGTTTTGTTAGGAATTCCAGATACAGAAAAGCTCCTCTCACATTTTAAGTAAGATGGAGCTAATGGAAATTGAATCTATTTAACCAAATAAGCAATCAAGGCTATAATCCATAGATGAGCTGGGTAGAAAATATAAAAGAAATATTTACTCCAATTAGTTTCTTTTCCTCGCTGTCCATTATACAAGGCCATAAAAGGAAATACGGTGATAAAGAGCCAGTCAGAATTGAAAAGCATCATTTCCAGTGTTTGGTGCCAAGTGTCGTAAATTTGGATGGAAGTCACTAACAAGAAGGCCCACAGAAAGGCATAGAGGAGATTTCGCAAGCCCTTGCGATTCCGACAAGAGTAACTAATCAAGAGAAATGGTAGAACGGTGATGCCACCCTCAGTAAAAAGACAACCGAAAATCAAGAGACCAGCAACTCCAATTCGTCGCCACAACTTCTCTTTTTTATCCAATTCTTTTCTGGGAAAACCAATCCAAAGCATGGTGACACCGATGGCCAAAGTCAAGAAAATGTTATTATTGACCATTACCCCTTTAGATGCAAATAGGGTATTGAGGAGGCTATTTCCAGCAAACATGATAAGCGCCCCACTCCAGAGACGGATAAGATAGTCTTTAAGATTTCGAGTATGGATGAATCCCTCCATAGCCATATACGCAAACCAAACTCCCACACAACGGGTCAAGGCGTGGAAAATACCTTCCCACAGAGGAGAAACGATTCCGGTAATATGCGGAATATGGTCTAGAACCATTACTGCTACCATCAGATACTTCAACTGCGTCGCATTCCATTTTTTCATAATAAACCTCTTTCTTTTTAATCTACATAGAGTATAGCATACATTTCCACGTATAATCGTACACCTATCTTACATTTAAAAAGCCTATCTTACATTTTTGTAAGACAGGCGTGAATGTCAAAAGTTTATTATGAAATTTACCTTCTAGTCCGTAATTCGTTGGTACATTTCTGGTCTTCTATCTCGAAACAGTCCCCAGTTGAGGCGTTCGCTTGCTCCCTTATCAAGGTCATAGGTCGCTAACAGAATTGCTTCTCCTTGTCTTTCAGCTCGCTCTAGAATAGCTCCTGTTTCATCCGTCATAAAGGACGAACCGTAGAAGTCAAGACTGGAACTCTGTCCACCATTTTCCTCACTAGGAGTGACCTCCTCCAAACCATAACGATTGGCTGCAATAACTGGAACAATATTTGCTGCTGCGTGCCCTTGCATGGTACGTTGCCAGTGACCACAACTGTCTGTATCTAAAATTGGTTCTGAACCAATGGCTGTAGGATAAAAGAGCAATTCAGCACCATTCAGAGCAAGACAACGAGCAGTTTCAGGGAACCATTGATCCCAACAGATGCCGATACCAATCTTAGCATAACGAGTATTCCAGACCTTGAAACCAGTGTTACCAGGCGTAAAGTAAAATTTTTCTTGATAATAATGGTCATCTGGTATGTGGGTCTTCCGATAAACGCCAAGAACCTCACCATCTGCATCAATAACGGCAATAGAGTTATACAAGACATTGCCATCTTTTTCATAGAAACTGATCGGTAGAACAACTTTTAGTTCCTTAGCAAGCACTTTAAAATGCTGAATGGCTATATTTTCTGTCACCGACTGGGCATACTGGTAGTAGTCATACTGGCGTTCCTGACAAAAATAAGGACGTTCAAACAACTCTGGCAAGAGAATAATTTGTGCGCCTTGTTTTGCAGCTTGGCGAACTAAACGTTCAGCTGTTTGGATATTTGTTGCCACATCCTTGGCGCATTGCATCTGGATCGCTGCAACTCTAACATTTCTCATCTTCTTCTCCTATTCTGGGATTTGTTGGGTGATACAGTGGATATTGCCACCACCTAAGAGAATATCTCTAGCTGGTATTCCGACAACTTTACGGTCTGGGAAACACTTGCTGAGGATATCTCGGGCCACTTGGTCATTGACATCCTCAAACTGGGGAACCAAGACAGACTTGTTGGCAATATAGAAATTGACATAGGAAGCTGCAAGACGTTCACCCGCATAGCGCTCCTCTTCTCCTTCTTCATAGATATAGCCTGGTAAATCCTCCTTAGAGACAACCTGACGAATAGCTGGGATAGGAAGCTTATGAATAGTGAAAGGGCGACCTTTCGCATCTGTTTCCTTCTCTAAAAGGGCAAGGTCAGCTGCTGACATGGCATGTTGAGGATCGTTTTGATCATCTGTCCAAGCTAGAACAAGCTCAGCAGGGCCAACAAAGGCTGCTACATTGTCAACGTGTTCATTGGTTTCGTCCTGATAAATACCATAAGGAAGCCAAATAATTTTTTCAGCTCCAAGGCTCTCAAATAAGGTGTTTTCGATTTTCTCTTTACTGAGATGAGGATTGCGACCAGCGCTCAGAAGGCAACTTTCAGTCACCAGAATGGTTCCCTGACCATCGCTATGGATCGCGCCGCCTTCCAGTACAAAAGGTTTGGCATCGTAAACAGGCATTTCCAAGGCCTCAGCAAAACGACTGGCTACTTGGTTATCCTCTTCATAATCTTGATAAAGACCATCTACTTTACCACCCCAGGCATTGAAAGACCAATCGACTGCCAACTTTTCTCTTTTATCATTGACGAGAATAGTCGGACCTGTATCACGCGCCCAGGCATCATTGGTGGGAATGTCTAAATAAACGACCTTGTCTCCAAGATAGGATTGGGCTTCAGATAGATGGTCACGCTCCACTAAAAGATAAACTCGTTCCCCTTCTGATATGGTCTTGATAATCTGGCTAAATGCTCTTTTGGCAGCTTTTCCTTGAAAGGGCCATGAACCTGGTCGAGTTGGCCATATCATGAGGGTTCCATGATGGGGTTCGTATTCTGCAGGCATACGATAGCCTGCTTTTTTCGGAGTTTCTATCATGATAATCTCCCTTTAAAGTCTTGATAGCCGAAGGCTTTGACTAAGCTGCAGTCCCCCTGCTCGTTCATAAAATAGAGACTTGGCAAGCCAATACCGTTAAAGGTATTATTTTTAACAAAAGAATAAATGGCCATATCTTCAAAATAAAGTCTGTCTCCTATTTGAACTGGACTTTCAAAACTATAATCGCCAATCACATCTCCCGTCAGGCAGGTATTGGAAGAAAGTCTATAAGTATGGGCTTTTTTCTGCGCCTCAAATCCATTTCTCAAAGGTGGACGATAGGGCATCTCAAGTACATCAGGCATATGGCAGGTCGCAGAGGCGTCTAAAATCAAGATCTCCATACCGTTTTCGACAATATCCAATACTTCAGTTGCTAGATAACCCGCATTAAGCGCAATGGCTTCACCCGGCTCGATATAGACTTCAAGGTTGTAAGTTTCTCGGATACGCTTGATTTCAGAAATCAGCAAATCTACATCATAATCTTCTCTTGTGATGTGGTGTCCGCCACCCATATTGAGCCATTTAACTTGATGTAAGTAAGAACCAAACTGCTCTTCTACTGCTTTCAAGGTTGTCTCTAAATCCTCTGAACCTTGCTCGCAAAGGGTATGAAAGTGAAGTCCGTCCACTAAATCCAACAAATCACTAGGAATTTTATCAAGTGTTACACCAAAACGAGAACCTGGTGCACAAGGATCGTAGATCGCGTGATCTCCTTGAGTGGAACACTGAGGGTTGAGACGCAAACCGACACTGATACCAGCATCTCGGCAACGAGGACCGTGCTTACGCAACTGTCTCTCAGAGTTAAAAACGATATGGTCTGTTATCTCAAGCAATTTCTCCAAGTCCGCATCCTTGAAAGCTGGCGCAAAGACATGGACTTCCCCCGGAAATTCTTCTCTAGCCAGCTTAGCTTCATAGAGACCACTTGCAGTTGTACCAGATAGGTACTGGCTAATCAAGGGATAGGTTTTGTAGAGGGAATATGCCTTCTGGGCTAGCAAAACCTTGCAACTGGCCTCTTCTTGTACATATTGCAAAATGCGGCAGTTGGCTTCTAACTTTGCCAAGTCAATGACGTAAGCTGGTGTTGGTACTTGTTCTAGCTTCATTAGTCCACCATTTGCGGATTCTCAACCACAACCCATGGCAAACCATACTCATTCAAAGCTTCCATGAATGGATCTGGATCCAATTCTTCAAGGTTGTAAACTCCAGGTTGTTTCCAAGTTCCGTTCATAACTAATTTTGTCCCAATCATGGCTGGAACTCCTGTTGTGTAAGAAATAGCTTGTGAACCAACTTCTGCGTAACATTCCTGATGGTCGCAAACATTGTAGATGTAAATGGTCTTTTCAACACCATCTTTGACACCTGTAAAGATACAACCGATATTGGTTTTACCAACCGTGCGTGGGCCAAGGCTGGCTGGATCAGGAAGCAAGGCTTTCAAGAATTGAATCGGCACAATGTCTTGTCCATTAAAGTTAATAGCATCCGTACGAAGAAGACCAACGTTTTCCAAGCATTTCATATGCGTTAGATAAGATTGGCCAAAAGTCATAAAGAAACGAATCCGTTTAACACCTGGAATGTTTTTCGCCAATGACTCAATTTCTTCATGGTGAAGGAGATACATGTCTTTCTGTCCAACTTGAGGGAAATCATACTCACGCTTGATAGACATGGCTTCGACTTCGACCCATTTTCCATCTTCCCAGTAAGAACCTGGCGCAGAAACCTCGCGGAGGTTGATTTCTGGGTTAAAGTTTGTTGCAAATGGATAACCGTGGTCACCACCATTACAGTCTAAAATGTCGATATAGTGGATTTCATCAAAGTAATGTTTGAGGGCGTAGGCTGAAAAGACACTAGTCACACCTGGGTCAAAACCAGATCCAAGAAGAGCTGTCAAGCCTGCTTCTTTAAATTTCTCCTGATAAGCCCACTGCCATGAGTAGTCAAAGTAGGCTGTAAAACCAAGTTCCTTACAACGTTTCTCATAGATAGCGCGCCATTCTGGGTCTTCTGTGTCCTCAGCCTCATAGTTGGCGGTGTCGATATAGTGGACACCTGTCGCCAAACAAGCATCCATGATGGTTAAATCTTGATAAGGCAGAGCTACGTTCAAAACAGCTTCTGGCTTGTAGCTTTCGATCAAGGCAGTGACTTCTTCTACCTTGTCAGCATCAAGAGCAGCTGTCTCAATCTTAGTACTTGTTTTTCCTTCTAATTTAGCCTTCAAGTCATCACATTTTGACTTGGTACGGCTAGCAATCATAATTTCTTTAAAGGTTTCGCTATCTTGGCAAATCTTTGAAATAGCAACTTGGGCAACGCCCCCACATCCGATAACTAGTAAACGACTCATTTTTTTCCTTCCTCTTCTTCTAAAATGTCCTCTACATACTTGGGCAACATAAAGGCTCCCACGTGTAAGTTTGCAGTGTAGTATTCTGTGAAAAGCTGGCGTTTTTTCCAGCCTTCCTTGTCAAAATTTTTGACAGGGTGGTATTTTTTCGATGCAAATCCAAACAACCAATAACCAGCAGGACTGGTTGGGATATGGGCCTGATAGACCCGGCTGATTGGAAAGGCTTGATTGACCTTACGGTGCATACTTCGACAAGCAGACTCATCCTCATCAAAGAAAGGACTCCCATGCTGGTAAATCATGATGCCGTCTTCTTTAAGAGCTCTGTAACTGTTTCCGTAAAATTCCTTGGTAAAGAGCCCTTCCGTATGGCCAAATGGATCCGTCGCATCGTTGATAATGATATCGTAATCATCCTCACAGTTTCGTAAAAATCTCAGTCCATTTTGATAGTAAATGGTAACACGAGGGTCATCTAATCCAGCAGCAAAGTCTGGGAAATACTCACGACAGACCTCAACCAGCATTTCATCTGGTTCAACGATATCGATTTGCTCCAGTTCAGGATAGAGCGTCAATACTTGGGCAACACCGCCGTCACCACCTCCAATAACCAAGACTTTCTTTGGATTGGGATGCACAGCCATGGGAACGTGAACGGTCATTTCGTTGTAGACAAAATCATCCGCATCTGAAAACAAGACATGCCCATTTAAAATCAGTATTTTCCCAAAAGCTGGTGTGTCTAAAACTTCGATATCTTGCCATTCACTTTTACCAGCGTAAAGTTGTTTGGCTGTTCTCAGGGACAGTTTGACATCTGGAGTATGAACTTCAGAAAACCATAAATCCATCTAGTTCTCCTTTCTCTTAATGACGTTGATGTGATTGACCTCTGGATCTTCCGTCCCTTGGAGGGAGCAACCACGTTCCTTGGCAAATTGGATATAATCCACAATCTCTCGTGTAATGCGTTCACCAGGAGCCAAAATTGGAATCCCTGGAGGATAACACATGACAAATTCCCCACAGACTTGTCCAACAGAATCATCCAAGGTTAAACTTTTTCTCTCTGAATAAAAGGCTTCCTGAGGAGATAGGACCAACTCGGGTTGAATATATTCTCCAGCAATCAAGTCTTTTCCATCTCTTGAGTAGAGTCTCTTGATGTCAGCCAAAGCACCGACTAAGCGCTCGATGTCTTGAATGCGGTCACCGATGGAAATATAAGCCAAGATATTGCCAATATCCCCAAACTCAATCTGAATGTCGTATTCGTCTCGCAAGAGGTCATAAACCTCAATCCCTGTTAGGCCGATACCTTGGGTGTAAACGGACAGCTTGGTCACGTCAAAATCGCAAACCGAAACACCGTCTATTAACTCTTTTGAGTAGGCGTAATAACCGCCAATAGCATTGATTTCACGACGAGCGTACTCGGATAGCTCAATGACTTTCTCAAAAGACTCTTTGCCACGAAGGACCAAGTTTCGTCGAGAAATATCTAAACTAGCCATAAGTAGGTAAGAGGCAGATGTCGACTGGGTCAGGTTGATAATCTGACGAACGTACTCAGGATTCATCTGCTCCCCGATAAGAAGGATGGAGCTCTGGGTCAAACTCCCACCAGACTTATGCATAGAAACCGCCGCCATATCCGCTCCAGCGTCCATAGCAGATAATGGCAATTTATCTGTAAAATGCAAATGCGCTCCATGGGCTTCATCCACTAAAACAAGCATGCCAGCTTCGTGAGCCATCTCTGTTAATCCTCTCAGATCCGAACAAATCCCATAGTAAGTAGGATTATTGATTAGGATAGCTTTAGCGTCTGGATGTTCCTTAATGGCCTGTGCAACACGGTCATTTTCAAGGCCTAATGCGATGCCGATTTTAGGATCTACACTCATCTCGATATAGATTGGAATGGCACCACATAGAACCAGCGCATTGATAGCAGATTTATGGACATTTCGTGGCAGAATAATCTTATCTCCCGCCTTGCAGGTGGAAAGAATCATAGTTTGCACCGATGAAGTTGTTCCACCAATCATGAGAAAGGCATGGGCTGCTCCAAAAGCATCTGCAGCCAATTCCTCCGCATCCCGAATAATCGAAATGGGATGACCAAGATTATCCAAGGGTTTCATCGAATTAACATCAATGCCAACACATTTTTCTCCTAACAGTTCGACCAGTTCTGGATTTCCCCGCCCTCGCTTGTGACCTGGCACATCAAAGGGGACAATCCTTTTCTTGCGTAGCTTGACCAAGGCCTCGTAAATTGGGGCTTGGTTTTGATCTAACTTCTTCAAGACATACTCCTTTACCGTATTTTTAGCACCTCAAGAAGATAAAGGCGACTAAAGGTTGACTTATGAAAAAAGAGCAGGTTTTCACCTGCTCTGCAATCTTCTGACGTGTGTATTTTGGTTTCTGTTGAGTATGTCTGTTCCTGATGTTTCCTAACTCTCTAGTAGCAAATATTACGTACTTTATTGATCGTTTCACAAGATGACGTGTGCTTTCACCACACTAAAATTTATGAATTAGGACAAGCGTCCTAACATCAACTTATAAAAGTAGGCTTTTAACCCTATCAATAATGCGGCTTTTCAACCACGCTTCGGCATTCAACCCTGCCTGTCCGTAGGCATTTTTTACTCGGGTTTATATTTGCTAGAAAACATCATCTCATTTTCTAAGCCTTATAACTATACCATGTTTACAAGAGCTTGTAAAGTATTTTATGAAAGTTTTTTAAACAATTTCTTTTTTTGTTCGTGAAATATTACTCAACAATAAAAAGAAATCGTTTTAAATTGAAATTAAAAAACAAAAAAGGAACTAATCGATTTAGTTCCTTTGTTGAATCGTAAGTATAGTCAGTTATTCAAAATCTTATCTACTTATCTCGTGCTACTTGAACAGCTAGTTCAAAATCAGTCATCATATAATTTTCATCTAGGCGGATGAGACCATAGTACTCATTCCAAAATAGCGAATCGCTGTTGCTGGACCACTTTAATCCATACCATAGTTGAGTGACATCACTTGTATTTGATGGCGGAATTGACCATAGATGCTTCTTGAAAGTTTCTTGAACAAGAGAAACATCCAGTCGTGTAGTCAAGTCAAGTTCATTTAATTTGAAAGTAATAGAATGTTTTTTCGCTGCCTCAATACTGTCCTTGTTAAATCGAACCTGAATAACCTTAGAATCTTCTATAGCCACATCATGGTCCTCAGCACCGTAAAAGGAAATACTGCCCAGTACTATGCCATCTTTTGCTAGGAGATAGGGAGCATAAGGAACAGCATTGCTATCAAGCCTGAAGCCTTTTTCGATGGTAACTGTTTTATCTCCAGGATACTTTTGGAAACTGCCATCTGTCAGGAGCTCTTCGTAGTCGCTACCACCATCGCCCTGTCTTACATAGATGTCAAAACCAGCATCCATCAGCTCACTGGCTTTAGTTTCTGCTAAAATGATTTTACTTTCATTAATTTGCAAAATTGGTGCTTGAGGTGGCAAACCAATCGTGAGATTAAACATGACTCCTACCAGAAAGACCATCAAAGTTATAAGGAGGGCAAGTAAAGACTTTCCAGTCCTTTTTCTTGCATTGAAAAGAGCCATTAGAGCAGGTAGGAGGATCATTTTGGCTAAAATAGAATTCCCCACACCACCTCTATTTAAGGTCTGAAAAGCAAAGACTCCTGCAATAGCAATCAGGGACAGGTAGACCAAAATCTCACCTAGACCCAGCTTTTCAGTTCGAGTTTGTTGGTTTACAGGAGTTTCGTACAATGACTGTCCATTCTCTTTCCTCTTTTTTAGAAAGAGATAAAAGCCCAGACCTAGCAGCAGATTAAAAATTGCAAAAGCTATTAAAGTACCTATAATCACCGTTCTACCCATGGCTCTCTACTCCTTTATGTTCTATCTCAAATCTTATCTTACTCTTTAATACCCAATTCCCAATCAATAAAACCAGCAAGAAGAAGGGGCCGCCTTCTATCAGCACAATGGGTAAAGCCACTAGAGCAATCATCAAAAAACTAGCTTTCTTTTGACGCCAACTACTGCCCCATTCTCCGTTTATCAGTGCCCCTAAATAGTCGATGTAGTCAGTAAACCAAGTCAATAAGGGATTTTGAAAATCATTGAGCCTTAGGTAAATGAACATAGCAGAATATAGCAAAACATAAAGAATTCCAAGGACTAGAATAATCTTTTGACTAGTTCGAGTAGCCTCTAGAACGATTTTTTCTCTCTTCTCTGGTTTTATTTCCTTGAGACTTGGATTCTTACAAGAGAGTTTTTCAAATCTATGGTCCAGAAATCGGTAGAGATAATATTTTTTTATATCACGCTTCATAAAACCCCCAATCTAGGAAAGACACTCAATTATAAATCATGGTTTAAACATCTAATTTCAAGGAATTTCCTTCCAAATAGACGGCTTTTGACTCAGTGATTTTGATTTTTTGATCTTCTGAAAAGCCAATGGTTTCACCGTCCTTTAAGGTGACATCACTGCCTAAAACATACTGAAGAATAGACAGGAGGAAATAATATAAGTCATCGCTATTCATAGGAGACTCGATAATTTCAATCTCAGTTCTTCCAAACTCTTTCAAACCATAAGTGTAAATACTAGTTTTATCTCCCTGGTTGATAATTCCCATATAAATCCAGAGTTGAAGGGGAAGCGTTTCTTCTTTCAAAAGGTCAGTCAGGTCTAGATAAAGATCTTTGGGTAAGAGCAAGGTGGTAGAACCCTGATAAATACCAATAGCTGATTGACTAGTTTTTAAGATAGAGGCATTGACTTTAGTTAATAGGGAATAAGTTTCTACTAGCGAAAGATTGTCAGACAGGATAGAAACAATGGCGTGTTGTGTGTGCTCCTGTGTTTCCTTCTCAACATCCTGCCAGAGGTAAGAATAGGCATACAATTCTTCAAATTCTTGACTTGGGATAGGCAAATCCATTAAAGCCAGCGCAACGAGAGCACCATCAATCACAAAGGTTGCACTAGAATCATCCCCAGAAACTTCAGAAATTTCAAGCGCCCAGTGAGATTTCAATTCCTGAACGACCTGGTCTAAAGAATAGGCCTGCTTGCCTTTAAAGAGGGGCATGGACAAGATCAGTTGTTTTTTCTTCTCTGACTTTTCTTTCTTACTAGTAAATAGATTTTTTAAAAAATTCATAGGACTTCTCCTTTTTCTCATATCAGTTGGGAAGCAAAGCTATCTTGCTTAAGGTGAGTCGTCATACCAAGTTTCCTCATCCTCAAAACCGTAGAATTTCTCATCAAGTAGCCAATTTCCATCCACCAATCTAAGTACAAACTGATGCTTCATTTCTAAAGCTTCTTGATAATGGGTGATGACTCTTGCTTCTTCAGCTTTTGTCATGATAAAATCTACAGAAAAATCATTCGTTTGAACATAGTTATACTCACTTGGGGAGCCATAAGAATTTCGAACTCCTCCTTCCAAGCATTTTCGAGTCACTTGTCCAGTCATAAGTTGGATTTGTCTATGAAAATAGTCATCCATAAGATCATTCCACTTTGGATGAACTTGATTTGCTGGGATGCTAAGGGCTTCTTTTTCCTTATCCAGTGCTCTGTTACGCTCAAAAATTTCCTCTTCTAACAAGGTTAAACTTTTGAGTAAATCAAGCAATGGTGTGATAATTATTTCCGCCATAGCTCGATAGTTTTCAGGGGTATTTTTATAGTTCACTCTCATGATTACTCTCTTAACTCTCCTGGATTAATTGCTTTACTTCTATGTCTGAAAGTTGTTCATCCATGTAGAGTTTCCTAAGTAAATCTTTATCTACGGTAATTTCATAATAGTCAGTCACAAACTCATGAAATCTCTCAAAGCTATCAAAAAGGTAAGAAAGCAACCATTCTCCGCCATCCTGATCTTGGTAAGTCTGTTGATGCGCGTGACCGTCATACCAGATAAAGAAGGTTGTTTCATCTTTTTGTTCTTCTGAATAAAGTGAGACATACTTTTCATCCAGTCCATTATAAAAACCATCGATGATATCTTGATTCCACTCGTCAGCAGCAAACTGGCTTAAACTGCTTTCATGATCAAAGCCTTTTATAAGGATCATTTTATCAGTCAAAATCACATCTAAAGAATCACCAGAGCCATTGTCAATAAGGTAGCGGAGTCCATAGTCTTCCTCAGTCTTAATCACAAGTCTGAGCCAATCCTCACTCGGATCTGTTAGAAACTCATCAATGACCAGCAAGGCATCTAAGCGAGTCTTTATCTTGTCCCAATCAATCTTTCTCATCTCTAAAAACCTTCCATCTTATTCTTGCAATTTATCAAGATCACAAGCCCTATAACGAGCTGTTAGATAGCCTGAAAAGCTAATCTGAGGGATGTTCCACTCATTAGGCAAATAAATGGAACAATCTACCTGATCTCCAAGAGGAGAACTTGCTGAGAAGACGTATCTTCCCAAATCCTCATTATTAGGATTTCTTTCAACTTGACCCAATCTGCTAGTATTGAACCAGTCTTTAAACAGTAGCCAGATTTGCTCGGCATCTTCGTTTAATAGGGGGACTTTCAAATTGTAGCTGATTCCGACTCTACATCTTTTTTTGAATCCTGACTCATCAGCCTTACAAACTTTTATCAATCCCTTATCATACTGCCAGTTATCACTATCTAATAGTGGAAATTGAACAGATAGATTGTCTTTAAATCCCTGCATAGTATCAAATAAATCTTTGGAGGCAGCTTCGAATAATTCTAGTTCTTCCATAGTCTTCTCTTTAATTTTCATAGCGAATCACATTTCGATTTAATCTGCATCAACCCAGATCTGGTATTTTTGACAATGTAGACATCTAAACAAATAACCACAGATAGGCCCGTCTTTGACCAAGTAGTCTTCTACCTCTTGATATTCTTCACGCGCTTCATAGTCTGCCAAGACTTGCTCAGCGATTCCCAAAGCTTTCAATTCTCGAGTTCCAACTGTACCCAAGTAAGCACAGTAATCTTGGCAACAAGAAAGCCAATATTCTCCCTGCCAACTAGAGTATCCTGGGGTCTGACAAAAAAGTAGCTGATTCTTTTCTGGATCCAATTCACCCTGCCACTCGGCATCTTGGATAAATTCCGCATCGAATTTTTTGGCTGCTTGACCGTTTGCAATACAAAATGGACAAAGGTTCTCTATGTTGTCAATACAATAAGGGATCAAGTCATAATAAATATTGCTTTCTTTCCCACAAGATGGACAAAGCTTGGCTTCTCCTTCAACAAATGAACCTGTAGCTAAGGGATCTGGATGATAGAGAAAATGTGGCAAAGACTGTAATAACTCCTGACTCCGCTTTTTATCTTCTTTTCTTAGGGGACGAGGAAGGGCATAACGATCACCATGACTCTGATTCATTTCTTGTAAACGGCTCAGTTTCTTTTTCTGTTTTCGGTCTGGTTTATCTAAGATTTCGGTAAATAAGCTATAGGCACTGGTGTAGAGACCCAATTGTTCATAGAGGTCAACTAAGACTTTTTTAGCTTCTAAATCATCAGACTTAGCTAATTCATCAGCCAAATCATAGAGTGCCGCAACACTGGAAGAATTTCCATCTTTAGCATGGTATTCCCTTGTCCGAGTGATATATTCTTGTAAATATGGATTCATCTGACTACCTTTTCTTACATGGATAAATTCTGATTAACAAATGGTGACGAGGACAATACCATTTAAGCCTAACATTGCTTTATATAAATCTTTCATTTCATCACCTGATTTTAACCTCTTATTGTCAGACAGTTAGTAAATTTCATACACAAGCTCTCTATCAACTTGAAAATATTTGTCGAATTTCACTAAAAGATAAAGGGATCCAGCTGGAGAGACACCGGCATCATAACCTAGAGCAAATTCGCCATAAGAACTACTTTTATCCAAGATTAACTCCCTTAATTCCAGTTCTGTAACTGCTTTATCAGGCCAATTATCATGGATAACCTTTTGAGCTTTTTCATCAAGGTGTTCCAAGTTTCTATATAAACTAGTCATCAAATCATCTGATAATAAGACCAAATCCTGTTCACAGTAACCTGTAAAATAAATATTTATGTCTTTATTTAGATATCGCCCTAAAAAATAGATCCCCGAATCATGTTTTTCCCAGCTTATTCCCTTCCATAATGCCAATAAATCTTCTTTGTTCATTTATTACCTCAAGCAGTTTTATTCTTTTAGGAATGTTTAATAAACTTTCTAACAAATAGTGACCAGGACATTTCCATTGAGCTCCAGAATCTTTTTGTAAAACTCTTTCATATTTACAAAACTGATTCGAATTTCATCCTTGATTTCTTCCTCTTCCTCAAGATAATCCCAAATATCAGGATACAAGTCAGCCTTCTTACATGCTTCCATACTAAAGTCAGCCATAGCTCTGTCCATGTCAAAACTTTCTAAAGCTTCTACAATCTCGGCTATCTTGGTTTTTTCAGTATAGGCGATATATTCAGATACATCCTCTAGAGTAGTCACTCCTAAAACCGCTTCTCTCAAGGGATTGTCATCCAAAAATTCTGAACTACTAAATCCTGTCAAGACAAAAACCAAGGCATCCCACATTTTGTCAATATCTAGTAAGATATCATGACTATCAGCGGAATCCTCTGCAAAATCTAACAAGTCATCTTCTTGATTGGAAAGACCTTTTATTTGATCTAATTCATCGTCTGGTAAATATTGATAATTGGCAATCATTCCCATGATTTTACTCCTTTGAATCAGTTAGTATTATACGGATCTTTCTAGCTCTATTTCCCTAGAAAATGCTATAATGGAGCTAAGAAATTGTTTTATTGAATGTTAAATAGGGGGAAATAGTAATGTTCACTAGTATTGTTTTGGGTTTTTATGCTCTTTTCTTTCTATCCTTGTCCTTTACTATCTATCTCTATATCAGACTTGTAGTTGCGGTCAGACAAGGGAAAGATGTCCCAAAATGGATCTATAAACTCGGCCATGCCATTCAAGGTAGAATTCACGTTGACTATGAAGAAATCACAGATGCTAATGCCCTTAAAGAGATTCATTGGTTCTTGCTGATCTATTTAATCGTAAATCTACTGGTATTGGCTGGCTTCTACTATCATGGCAATAGCTTTCCGCAAGCAATTTATGAATGTTTGAAAAAACAATTTTTTATCGTACTTGTTAGTATGGTTTTAAAAAGTATTGGCAAATTTGTTGTACTAGCTATAAGAAAAAACTTTCATAACAGTCATGCTTATGCATCAACCAATGCTTTTGTCGGGACAGCTTTTTTAACGAGTTATGTTTTTATGTTTTGCTTGATGATGAGTGGCCTTCCAGCTCAACCTGTTCCAGTAACCATTCAAGATACAACTGTCATTATCGGGGAGACCAAGGCTTCCGAGCTTTTAGACCAAGGCTATACCTTTGGAGATAAAGGTGCAGAGAGCTCCATCACCAATCCCAAAAACGACCACTTTTACTACGGTCAGCTTCTCGAAGTTAAGCGGGATAATCAGTCCTTTGGCTTTATGAGCCTTACTCCCACAGGTAAAGATACTGATCAGCTCAAAAACTGCGTCATCACCTATTACAGAACACCTAAGGATAACAATCAACTAGAAAAAATTTCCATCAATCATGTCAAGCTAGCAAATCTCAAGCTCCAAGATTTTCAAACAAGAAAATTAATCGATATCTTTGAAGTCAATCCAGCTGATTATAACGTCTCTGATAAGGATACCAACTTCATTCTGACTATTCAAACAGCAGATTACGACCTCTGGAAAAGGTATCGGATTGAAGCTAAGTTTAATTCAGATGGTTCCCTAGATAGCTATGGTGTCAGAGCCCAGCACAGCATGTGGGAATGATTCACCATTTCTCCCTTTATCACATAAGCATTAAACTGAAAAAATATCATCGACGAGTTTGTAGCTTTCGATGAATCGAAGGCCAGAAGAACCTTTATCTCTAGTGATTTCTTCATAAATATCTTCTAAATTTTGGGCTGGTGCCAGCATCCAAAGACTAAAAGGTCTAAGTTTCACCTGTCCAATTTTTTCAATATTATCTAATAATTGCCCTAAATCTTTGTGATTGAACCAGCAATCTGTAACGAGAGCAAACTTTGTATTGTCCATCTTACAGGAGATATGACTGGTCAAAAAATCATCGATGGTGGGCCGTTTTGTTTGTAAGAGGCGCGTGCAAGCCAGATGGTACTCAAGCTTTCTAGGACTCTGATCAACCATAGATACAAAGACAAGACCATACTCATCTTGGAACTTAACAGCAAGGAGATCCCCTTCTTCAAAATAAGGTTTGCGTTTAGTTTTGGTTTTAGGGACCTTTATAGGTCTAGGATTTTCAGTTTGCAACTGAACTGCAAGTTTTTCCAAGACCTTCTGCCTTTGCTTCAAAGCCTTTGGATCTATTTCCAACCAAAATGGATCAGCCCCTTTTTTGATAAGCTCTAATGTTTTATCTCTGATGTCGTCTGTCAGGTGACCAATCTTCCACAGTGAGTAGGCAAGAGCTGTCCAATAAATTTCTGTAAAAAAGTCTGTTTGACAGTAATCTTTTTCCGCATCGAGAATATCCTTGATGATATTTGCTACATGTTCACCATCTCTATAGCGACCAACTACCTCATTGTAAATGTCATAACCCTGATCACTGTCAATGATTTTAACGCCATCAATAGCCATACTCAACTCCTAATGCACAATCGACATCTTATTGATAAAACTCAAAACTTATTTAATCTTATGCTTGTTCATTTTCTCTTGGAAAATATCTGTAAGAATTTGTCGCAATTCTTGAGCTTCCTTTTCAGGAAGTTGGCCTTCTTGTTCAGCTACAGCGTACAACTCTGGATACTCGAGCGAGATTCTCTTAACGGTACGTGTAATAGCATGTTTTCTAACAAAAAATGGAATCCGTTTAATCATATCTTGAGGAATTAAGGCGATAATCTTATCGGCTGTTTCCTTATCGTTCAGTTTAGAAAAAGTGAGTCCCTTTTTAATCATTTCTTGTTCTTTTTCTGTAAAATCTTTAATATCCATTGTGTCTCCTTATAACTATTTTATTTACTACTATTATACTATTTTTTTAATTGGCCGAATGAAAAATCTCTATAAATCCTCTCTTGCCCAAGAACGGAATCTGTTGTAACAGGTAGTTTTTTCAGCAACTCTTGGATATCAATATCTTTGGGAAGAGGATTCAATTCTCCCAGACTATTTTCCTGAAGGTGTGCTGCAAAGATAAACTCTCCCTTTTCCCAATCCATAGCAGAATCGTTGATAACATCTACTGGCGACAGATCCAGTAGTTCTTGCTCTTGCGATATAAAAGTTTCGTAGATAAACTCAAAAATAGCTTCCTTATCAATTTTTACAACTCTTAATGTATATTCATCCATGCTTGCTGTCCTCTAATCATATCAATTTAACTATCATTCGGTTGGTAACTTCTTATCCCACTCTTTAGGCAAATCATCCCCAAAATACTATTTTTAGAGTTGAACCCACTTATCATTATCCATAATAAAGGACTTCGCTAGACCTTCACCTGTATAGTTTTCGTATTTTGTATCTAGATATTTGTAGCAATCTTCCTTGGTTGCAAATTTGATAGCTTGATAAGGCTCCTCAAAGGTTAACTTTTCGACAAAGAGATAACCATCCTCGCTTGGCACAAGTAAGCCGACATGACCGATAAAGAGAGATTGACCATCCAAGTCATCATGAACTACAACAGACAGCATTCGAGCATTTTCATTAAACTTGAATTGAGAAAGGAACTGTTCCATCTTTGCAGCATGCACCTTAACGTCTGTCGTTGCTTCGGTCTTGACTCTTGAGAATAAAATATCAAAAGCATCCTTGTCTTCTGCATCAAAGACCTTACCTTTGTCAATGGCATCATTATCGACAAACAAGAGAGAATCATCTTTCTCTAATTTAGGAATTTCGATAGAATTTTTTAATAAACAATAACTGTTAATACGACAGTTGGTACCGACAAAATCACCCTTTTTAGGCGTCCAAAGATTGCTTATCTTTTCAACATCATAGTCTGTTTTGGTAAATGTAGAAAAATCTCCAATTAAGCCTACTGAACCGACAGTCGCGTTATAATCATTTACAAAGTTGAAAAATGCATCGACACTATCTTTATCCAAATGTGCAGCCAAGGCTTTTCGAACTTCTTCTGAACTTTCCTTGCTATTGAGGTTGCTATAGGTTCCTTTGTAGCTTTCTTTACCTGAGCTAACCACCTTAGTAGTTGAACTATTCTGTTTTTCCGTAGATTGGTTTTGGTTTGTACCACAGGCAGCTAAAGTAAAGAAAGCTAAACCACAGCAGCTCATTAATCTGATTTTTTTAGATACTTTCATAAAATATTTCCTTATTTACTAAGATTTTTCAGGTCGATTAGCTTCTCTTATATTATAGTTCAAATTTATTTTAAGTCCAAGCATTTTGCTAAGTAAAGTAGATTTTAAATCATTAAAGAGGAAGCTGGCACACAGCACGCTCCCTAATAAGTGAAATATCTATGAAATCTTTAATTTTAGTCACCTTTTAGCTGTACCTGTGTATGTGCTATAAGGTCACCTAGATGTCGCTTATCCTTCCTGAAAACCATCATTACAAGTAGGGCAACTGCGAGGAGAGTAGCTAAAAACGAGAGGATAAAAGATAAGAAATCAAACTCACTATAGAAACCATGTATCGTGCCCATATGACCTATTTGCCAAGGTAAAAATTTAATGGTGTTTCTAAGCAAGCTAGCTTGCACTGTTTTTTTCTTGTAAACCAATTGAAGTCCTGCTTTCGCCTTCCCGAAACTCCCATTTTTTGTATAATCTAAGAATGTAAAAAGTAGAATGATTGGCAAAACAGAGGTAAAAAATACAAGACACTGCGACTGAATTTCTGTAAACTCTGGAATACCATTAAAAAAAATAGTGTAAAAAAGCATAGAACCCAAAAACAGAAGTGCTAAATAAGCTAGAATGAAAAGATAATCAAATAGTAATTCAATCATTCTTTTTTTAAACGAAATAGAATTAATTGCTAAAATCTTCCTCATCATCTCCTCCTTTGTTATCTACTATTCTTTTCAAAAGTTTTATTCTTTCGGTTGAGAATAAACTTCGATATGCTGACCTAGTACCTTGATTTCTACAGGTAGATTATCGGATTTGTCACCATCAACATCCGTTTCCAATTCACTATCTGAAGAGATTTTTATATGTCGAGCTTTCAGATACTCGATATTGTCATTTACGACAACATCACCTTTTAATAAATCAGGGATAACTGACAATTTAGTAAGAATTGACGCATCTTTTAGAATCAAAATATTAGCATAACCATCCTTGTCTTCATCAAAGATTTTTTTGTCAGCGAAATAATTTGTGAGGAGAACTAAAACATGACTGGCTGGGCCAATGTAATTACCATTATCAGTCTCAACTTTAATGTTAAATGCTTGATCTGTAACCACAGACTTCATGGTATTAATCGCATAGGCGAGCATACCAAACTTTGTTTTATCTTCTATCCCAACGTTGTGGATAGCTTCTGGCAAAGAGCCAATACTAAAGATATAACCAAAATAATTTCCATTTGATTTTCCAATATCAATCTTGTTTGCAGAACTGAAATCAAGCTCGTCAATAGCACTATCAATATCCTGAGAGATTTCTAATAGTTTCGTAATGAGATTTCCAGTTCCTCCTGGGATAATCGCCAGTTTAGGAATATAGTCTTTTTCAGCGATACCAGAAATTACTTCATTGACAGTCCCATCTCCACCAAAAACAAGAACAGCATCATAATGCTCTCGAGAAGCTTCTTCAGCAAAGTTTGTTGCGTCTTGCGCTTTTTCCGTAATTTTAATCTCTACATCATCAAAGTAGTCTCTAGCTTTATTCTCCAGCTTCACCTTATAATCCAGAGCTTTTTCACCTCCAGATGTTGGATTGATGATTACCATAATTTTTTTCATTTATTGTTCTCCTGTCATTAGATTTTCTTACTTTAACTAACCATCTCAAGTTTGGTCCATATAAATTTTGATCGCTTGGTATTCCTGCTCTTTAGCATAGGCAAACACCTCTGAAGCTCTAATGTAATCAAAGATATTTTCCTCTAAATCTTCATCCCAGATCGATTCATGAAATATTTCATTCTCTTGACATGATTCATAGAAAATATCGAGGTGAACCTGATAAAACTCTTCATCTTCATTTGGAGCTTGCCTTACTAAAGATAGTTGAAACATTGGCTTATCAGATATAGCTGTAAATGTCCCTGTTTCAAATAAAATCATCTCATCCTCAATAGGCTCACGACACAAGTCTTCAAAGATTGCTACCATTTCCTCTAAGGGCATCTTATCGGTGATTCTTTCTCTTAAAAATTCAAGTGATTGCTTCATATTTTTTCTCTTTCTAGATGTTTTCGTTCTTAGAATAATCCTATTAAAAAATTGAATCCCTACACCTTTTATTATACTACATAAACAGAAAAAAAGACCTAACCAGCGGGCCCTTACCTTTGTCTCAGTCTAGATCTTTTTGATAATCGGAAAAACCTCTGTAAGGATGTCTATCCCAAAATTAATTCCCTGTACTTGGTAGTGATAGATTGGGGCTAAGCAAAATTTAAAACTCACAGATACAACTTTCTTCTCACATTCTTTAGAAATTCTCACGATTAACTTCTTCAAAATAGTCATCCAGATGATGGTAGATTTGCATATCTTCTTCTGAACCATCTTTCAAAACTGCAAATACCTTCACTTTATCATCATTGACAAATACGAAATTATGTTCACCAAAATAAGCCTGATAACCCTTGTCAACTAAGGTCCAAAGTTCATCTTTTGTTAAACCAAAAATATCTTTTTTTACAAGATAGGTTTTCCCGATTTCCATTTTCATGATAGATATTTCTCCTTAAGAAGCTAGATAGTGCTAGATGTTTCTCTTTACTGCTCAATCCATCTACTAAAGCAGTGGCATACACTCACAAAAAACTTTGGTTGACTATTGAATATCTTCCATCGCTTCTTTCACATATTCTTCGACATCTTCAATCTCTACAAAAAGCGAGTCTAAGTGGCATAAGAAGTGCCAATCTTCGGCGCCTCGTTTTCCGTAGAGAATCGCTTCGCCGTCTTCACTTCCGAAAAAGCTTCTGTCAACTTCATACCCTTTGTTTTCTAGGAATGCTTTTGCCTTGCGGAAGTTTGCTTCTCGTGCTTCGACATAAGCTTTCACTTCATCGTTATTCACGACATAAGCATCGATTTTTGTAGCTCCTTCGACCACTTTATCGTTTTTAAAGGATAGATTCGAAACCTCTTTCCAAATAATGTCCACGTTTTCTTCAGAATTAAACGAAAACCTAGATAAAGGGACATTGTTGCCGTTGAAGACAATTTCCATATAATCCGGCAATTGTTTGGGTTTCACATACTCCGCTTCAAACCCATCTTCGTTTTCTAAAGTATATCCCGGGATTTGCGCTACAAAGGCTCTTCCCTCTTCTAAAGAATCAAACGCGACTAAATCCTTTTGATAATCACCTTGATACAATTCCAATATAACCATCGATAACCCTCCGTCATTCAGTATCGGTTCGCATAACGCTTATCTATTATTTTATTACAACCGTTTCTTCCCATCGTCTAAGCACCTCTTTCAAAGGCTCATCTAGATAGCTTAAGGCCTTATCCTTAATCCACTCAGGAATTCCATAAGCTGCCTCGGCGATACTTCCTGTGATTGCTGCAAGAGTGTCGCTGTCCCCACCAAGAGAAATCGCATTTCGAATCGCATCTTCAAAATCTGTACTTTCTAGAAAAGCAACGATGGCCTGAGGAACCGTATCCTGACACGTTTCATTGAAACGGTACGTAGGTCGAATTTCATCTAGTGATTGTGAGAAAGGTTATACCCATACTGCTGCTCTATATGCTCTTTTATGAGTCTCTTACACTCTATAGGGTTATCGTTGATTGGTTGCTCGTAGTCGCCACAGTAGCCTCCGAAGTAATACCGACACATAAAGATAGCATCAGACGTCGCCATAGCGCCCTTGATACCTTCTGTATGATTATGAGTCACCTCTGCAGAAAGTCGCGCGAGAGCTCTTCTGGACGGCCAGGCTCCCGTTCGTGCACAGAAACTACAATCCATGGCCCAAGCACATGGAGAAACACGCATAGCAGATCCATTTCCAAAGCTATTATAAGGGGAGCGGTCATTACTATGAATCCATGCATCAAACCTAGCACCATAACCAGCATCAGGATACATCCTACCATATTTCTTCATGGAATCAATAAAGTCATCCTTCTGTCCACCGTTCATGATTGCTTCTGCCACAGCACAGGTCATCACCGTATCATCTGTGAAAAAGCAGTCATCCCTAAACAAGGGAAAATCCTTCGTTTTAATATTGTCCCATTCGTAAACAGAACCAACAATGTCTCCAACTATTGCTCCTAGCATAAGATTTCTCCTTGTAAACTATTGGTTTAGACTGATTTTTCTACTTCCTATACTCGTTTATTCTATCAGCATATTCAGTCAAAAGATTTTTTGAATAAATTTTTTCATTACTTGAATTTCTAACTTCTTTCCAAAGGATGGAAGCTACTTTTAGTTTATTCGAGTAATTGTGACTATTTTCGTCTGCACAGAAATCCTTTAGAAATTGGTTCCATTGACAAACCGAATGATCATACTTGGCATAATCTGAATTTCCATGATAAACTTTTAGCATATCCTGTATTGTGAAACTCAAATCATTGTCGCTTTTTACTTTTCTCCAAGCAGTCGCCATATCGGCAGTAAATTTAAAGGGCGAAACATCTGTTAAAGTTGAGAAATATTCTCTAAAGTGTGCGTTAAAGGAGAATCCACATTCAAGTAAGGGCGTATCTAAGGTAACGACTTCTACTCGTTTCTTTTTCCTTTTTACTGTTGATTTTTTAATCAATTTCCCCTTAAAGTACTGCTTAATAATATCATTGAGTTCCTGTTTTGTACCTCTATATTCAAGCCCTAATGACTTGCATATCTGTGAAAGTTCATCCCGATACCAATAGTATTTGCTAAACTCATCAAACGATGCGATTTTATCAAACTCAGGTCTGCTCTCTATCAATATAATGCCTCCTTAAAAACAGTTTAGGTTTTCATTTCTAAATAATGGAGTTTTAGTTTCTTTATTCTGAGGATTAGCTACGTTTCGCTAACAAACTCACACACTCAGCGGTTCGGACTTACCGTATCACCCGTGAAAAAACAATCCTCCCGAAATAAAGGAAAATCCTTCGTTTTGATATTGTTCCATTCGTAAACTGAACCTACAATATCACCAATAATTGCTCCTAGCATAAGTTTCCTCCTTATGGCATATCAGATTCGTTACACATTTCTAATGAATCACTCTTTAAAAATGGTAGCACCAAATCAACCCACTCTTGAGGCAGGTAAGCTGATAAATAGCCGTGATTATAGCCCTTTGCTTCATACAAAATCGTATTTGGATGTAGCTGCTGAAATAATTTCGCCGATGCTTTCACACAGTTTAATTCTTTTTCACCATAGATATACAAAACCTGAGCTTTGCTAGCAGAAATCATATCTTTCAGCTTGTAACGCCCCATATAGTTTTTGTAAATGGTCACCAATGTTTTGATAGGCGTCCTTGGCAAATCCTCCAAATAATAAGCTTTTATTTCCTCTGGATAAGCCAGTTTAG
>CAUVMH010000005.1:0-43832 GCA_963552835.1 uncultured Streptococcus sp.
GATGAAAAATAGCCGAGCAGTTGTCATTAACAGCGACATGGACCACTTTTCTGTATTGAAAGAACAAGTGGAACATCAAGAACATGACTTCTATGGTAGCCAGTCAAGCAACCAAATCGAGAACTCCAAAGCTTTTAGCTTTTCAGCTACTGGTAAACTCGCTGGTGATTATGATATCCAACTTATTGGCCACTTCAATCAAGAAAATGCCGTTGCTGCAGGACTTGCCTGCCTTCGTCTAGGTGCTAGTATAGAGGACATCAAAAAAGGAATCGCTACAACCCGCGTTCCTGGACGTATGGAAGTTCTCACCCAAAAAAATGGTGCCAAGGTCTTCATTGACTACGCCCACAATGGCGATAGTCTGAAAAAACTGATTTCTGTTGTTGAAACCCATCAAACTGGAAAAATTGCCCTGGTTCTCGGTTCGACTGGAAACAAGGGTGAGAGCCGCCGCAAAGACTTTGGTCTCCTCCTAAATCAACACCCTGAGATTCAAGTCTTTCTCACCGCTGATGATCCCAACTATGAAGATCCAATGGCCATTGCTGAAGAAATCAGTAGCTATATCAGTCATCCTGTTGAAAAGATTGCCGATCGTAAAGAAGCCATCAAGGCGGCCATGGCCATCACAAATCAAGAACTCGATGCCGTAATTATTGCTGGTAAGGGAGCTGATTGTTACCAGATCGTACAAGGAAAGAAAGAAGACTATCCTGGAGACGCAGCTATCGCAGAACGTTATCTATAAAAAAATCAAGGGAATATTTCCCTTGATTTTTTAGTCTTCTTTCTTAAATGAGTTTTTAAGACCTTCAACGGCACCTTCTACAGCACCTTTAGCATCTTCAACTACTTCTTTTGCTTTCGCAACTGTTTTTTCTACAGTGCCTTCTGCTTCTGTCTTGCTATCGCCAGTAACTTTACCAAATCCTTCTTTGATAGCACCAGTTGCTTGATCCAATTTATTTTCAAGTGACATAGCTCTGTCTCCTTTGCTTTTAATACGATAAACGTTATCGCTTACATTCAGTTTATGCTTATTCTTTAGCAAAGTCAAACAATCAGCTCAAAATTAAGCCATTAAGACAAATAGAAAGTCAACCGTTCCTTATCAAAATCAGCAGCTAACTCATACTTTCCATCTTCTTTTTGCACAATATAGCCCAGGACGACCAAACTATCCACAAAGATACCACGGCGTTTCTGAATTAATTGATCTTTTTTGAGGAATTTTAACAAAAAAGTCGTCATATATTTGAGGGCATACTCAGGGTTAACATCTCCTAAAATATCATAGAGTTTCTGCTGATCTTCTGTCAGTAGATACTGGTTCTTAACTTTATAAAAATAATTAGACAAGGTCATTTTTTGCCTTGCAAAGTCCGTATGTTCGATTAAAATGGCTGCATTGGTTTGATTGCGCAATTCTGTCTCAAAAGTCTTCTCCAACAAGGCTTGATAGACTGGACTGTCCTCTCTGACAAAAATCTCTTTATCAAGGGCTAAATCATCCGTAGATTCTAGAAAAGGAAGATTGAGCGAATAGTGTTTATTTTCCCTTAGAATCAAGCCCGCCTTTATATACTCTTCCATAAGTTTATCAACTGCTACATCTGGAAACTGGGCCTTGATTTCTCGAAGGATCACATCGTCATGCTGGTCCAGATAGTCCACCAAATCTATAAAAAATGGCTGCCGAGTCAAACGAGAGGGATTAAAAATCTGAATCATGAAGATTCCTTTCTTTACATTCTAAAAGAGGGGATGCTGCTAGTTGACTAGGATTGGTCCCTGGTTGATTCAGAGGCACTGGAAGTTCGAGTTTCCTGTAATATTCTCTCCAAAAATCACTAATCTCCTGCTCCCCGTCCCCAAATTGCATCGGAATAGTCTCAAAAATAGGCAGGATTTTTGCGATATACTGGGAGCAATAGAATCCTTCCCCATCAGGGTAAAAAGAAGAATTATAAGGAGCTCCAAGATGTTGGTTAGCTCTTTTCTTTACTTTTTGAATATCTATTTTTGGATAAAGATAAAGATCATACAGACAAGCTGGCTCTAAAAAGTCTCTTAGTTTTTGACAGATAACACCAGCTTGCCCACTAGCATGGTAGATGAAACCATCCAAATAGATGGCAACATGACTATAGTTCCCAGTAGAATCCTGGATGGCCTGCCCCATATCTGAAAAATCCTTCACAAAAATCAAATCACCATGTTCTAACATCTTTCTCTCCTAGAAAAAAAGGAGTTAAAACTCCTTTCGATATAAGACAAACTAGCCTTTCCTATTTTGAACTGACACTCAGGATCTTAAGCATTAAAGCTTTCAGTCAACTGAGGCACCACTTGTTTCTTACGTGAAACAGCACCTGAAAGGAAAGCGTGATTGTTTTCAAGTTTGAAGTTGAAAGCTGCTTCCACCTTGTCCATGTTTGATCCAAGAGCAAGGATTTCTGAGTTTGAGTTTACGATGTCTGTAATCATCAAGACAAAATCTGAGTAGCCGTTTGCTGCATTAGCAGCTTGCATTGCTGCTTCGATTTCAGCTTGGCGTTCCAAGACTTCAGCAATATCAACAGTATTGACTTGGGCAACACGAACCTTATTTCCGTTGAGTTCAAAAGTCTTAGCATCAATGTCAATCAATTCTTCAGCAGATTTGCTAGCCAAGTTAGTACCAGCTTTGAGCATAGCAAGACCGTACTCTTCCAAGTTCACGCCTGCTAATTCTGACAATTCAGGAGCAATGACTTTATCAGATGGGTGAGTTGTTGGTGATTTCAAAAGAAGGGTATCTGAAATCAAACCTGAAAGCATCAAACCTGCGATTTCTTTAGGAACTGCTACACCATGTTCTTTGAACATACGGTAAACGATAGATGAAGCTGATCCAACTGGTTCCAAGCGCATGTAAAGTGGGCTTGCAGTTTCAAAATTAGCCACACGGTGGTGGTCCACAACTCCGTAAACTTCTACTTCAGCGATATCTGACACTGATTGTTGGAATTCATTGTGGTCAGTCAAGATGACTTGTTCTGCACCTTCTGCTTTAGCAGATGTGATGACGCGTGGTGCTTCTACACCAAAATAGTTCAAAACAAAGGCTGTTTCTTCATTTGGAGTACCGAGAGCTACTGCTTCTGTATCCAATCCATAAGCCTCTTTTGCAAGATAAGCAAAGGCTACAGATGACCCGATGGCATCTGAGTCTGGATTTTGGTGACCAAATACTAGAATCTTAGACATGATAATACCTCTTTAAATTTATTCATCTTATTTTAGCACTTTTTTCCTCTTTTGACAAAAGTAAGAGGAGTCAAAGGACTCCTCATTAGATATCAATATGGTTGACTAGATTTTTCTCTTGATTTTCGGATAAAAATTGTTCTTTCTGTGGACGTTTCTTGCGTTTAAGGAGAGCCTCAGCAGACATGGCTTCTTCCTTACTGGCAAAACCCTCTACATAGATGAGTTTGACTGGCAAGCGAGCTCGGGTATACTTGGCTCCCTTACCACTATTATGAGTGGCAAGGCGCCTCTTCACATCCGTTGTATAGCCCGTATAGTAAGAACCGTCGCGACACTCCACCACATACATATATGCCTTATGATCCATAGTAAATCTCTTGAATTTCTGGTGTATAAGAACCATCATCATTGTGAACAATAAGTGGTGGTAAGACCTTAAAGCCACTCGTCGAGCCATCCTTGATAGCTTCGATTAAGAGCATATTGGCCTCCTTCTCACGTTTCGGATAGACAAATTGCAGGCGCTTGGGTGCCAAATTGTGGCGTTTGAGCATGTCTAAGATATCCAAGAGCCGATCTGGACGATGAACCATGGCCAAACGGCCATTAGACTTGAGAATACTCTGAGCACTACGACAAATTTCTTTTAGGTTAGTCGTAATTTCGTGTCTGGCCAGAAGGTAATGCTCACTCTCGTTCAGATTGGAATGCGGATCCACCTTAAAATAAGGCGGATTGCACAAAATCATATCCACCTTACTTCCCTGAATGTGGGCAGGCATATTTTTCAAATCATCACAGATGACCTGCATCTGCTCTTCCAAGCCATTCAACCGAACCGAACGCTCTGCCATATCCGCCAAGCGCTCCTGAATCTCTACAGAGAGAATTTTTGCTTTGGTACGACTACTTGCAAAAAGTCCAACCGCACCATTTCCAGCACAAAAGTCCACTATTAAGCCATTTTTAGGAAAGCGAGGAAAGCGTGACAAGAGAACACTATCCACCGAATAGCTAAACACCTCTCTATTTTGAATGATCTTGATATCTGTCGAAAAAAGCTGGTTGATTCGCTCTCCTGGTTTTAATAATTGTTCTTCTTTCATACTTTTATTATAATAAATTATGTTAATATTGCAAATGATTTGGATAATCGTATTTATGGTTTCTTCTTTAAATGCTCAAGTGCCTCACGCGTCCAAACAGGCATCATTCGGGCAAGAGGAGCAAAACCGTGCTTGATCCGATCATTTGAAAAACGTCTCCGTCTTGGCAATTGATGCTTTTCCTCTTCCAAGGTACGTATGGAAAGACTGGCCTTTCCAGTGTATTCGTCAAAATCCACCACCTGAACTTGAACTTCATCGCCAATTTTTAAAATGTCATAGATATTTTCAATAAATCCCGTCCGAATCTCCGAGATGTGAATCAGCCCTGTCACCCCTGTCTCTAACTCAACAAAGGCACCATAGGGCTGAATTCCTGTAATACGCCCAGTTAGCTTATCACCAATTTTCATTCTAGTCCTCAATTTCAATCGTTTCAATTACTACATCTTCAACTGGTTTGTCCATTGCACCAGTCTCAACAGCTGCAATGGCATCCAAGACCGCAAACGATTCTGCATCTAGCAACTGCCCAAAAACAGTATGGCGACGGTCAAGGTGAGGAGTTCCACCTTGTTCTGCATAAATCTCAGCGATCGGTTCAGGCCAGCCACCACGCGCAATCTCTTTCTTAGAGTACGGCAAATGTTGGTTTTGCACGATAAAGAACTGGCTACCATTGGTATTTGGACCCGCATTGGCCATAGAAAGGGCACCACGGATATTATAGAGTTCTTCAGAAAATTCATCTTCAAAAGCTTGTCCATAAATTGACTCACCACCCATACCAGTACCAGTTGGGTCTCCACCTTGGATCATAAAGTCCTTGATAATTCGGTGGAAAATCACACCATCATAGTAACCATCTTTTGACAGAGCAACAAAGTTAGCTACTGTTTTGGGAGAATGTTCAGGGAAGAGCTTGATACGCAAGTCTCCGTGATTTGTTTTAATGGTCGCAAGAGGACCTTCTACTGTTTCAATTTCTACTTGTGGGAAATGCAATTCTTTTTCTACCATACCAAATCCTTCTAAGGCATCAAAAATGCCATCTTCTTCTACTGTTTTTGTAATATAATCTGCTTTTTCTTTGATTTTTTCGTGAGAAACCGCCATGGCGACACTAATCCCTGCATAATCAAAGAGTTCCAAGTCATTGAGACCATCTCCAAAGACCATAACATTCTCTGGTTTCAAGCCTAAGTGCTCCACCACCTTGGCTACGCCTGTGGCTTTTGAACCTGAAATAGGCACGATATCTGATGAATGTTCATGCCAACGCACCATGCGAAGTTTACCAGAGAGACTATCTGGTAACCGTAAGTCATCCCCTTTATCTTCAAAGCTCCACATCTGGTAAATATCTGCTTTTTCATGGAAGTTAGGATCCACATCTAAGTTTGGATAAATCGGGTCAATAGCTTCACTGATCAGTTCTGTTCGCGTGGAGAGTTTAGCAGAATGACTTCCAACTAAACCATACTCAATTCCCTCTTCCTTCGTCCAAGAAATGTACTCCTCAACATCTGACTTGTCAATCTGATGTTGATAAATGACCTGGCCTTTTTTATCTTCGATATAAGCCCCATTTAGGGTTACAAAAAAGTCCGGTTTGAGCCCACGAATCTCTGGAACAACACCGAAAATACCACGCCCAGAAGCAATACCTGTTAAAATTCCTTTTTCACGCAACTGCTTAAAGACAGTGGGAATTGTAGCTGGAATAAAACCTGTCTTTGACGTGCGCAAGGTATCATCAATATCAAAAAAGACGATTTTAATCTTCTTTGCCTTGTATTTTAATTTCGCATCCATCTCTCTACCTCTTTTCCATCACTCTTTCCATTATACCATAAAGCTGATGAAATTCCTTTTTTGAAAAAAGATGAAAATCCTATCAAAAAGAGAGCCAGTAAAACTAGCCCTCTCTTTTCATCCTAGAACAACTCTAGAGCAATCATAGTAATCATCGTTGCATCATAGTAGTTGTCCAAAGGTAAATCTTGTGTGAAAATGTATTTATTTTGCTGAAGAAGTTTCAGATAGCCTTCTCCCTTATCAGATGCATAGGTAATCGGTGCCAAGAAACTACCTGCCTGGTATTGATTGAGGACCGTTCCATTCAAATCATAGCCAGCATAAACGCGTCGCTCTTTCATAAAGAAATCCATCATTTTTTGAACAAGTTTTTGACTTCTTTCATCTTGACTTTGAGACAAGTGATAAGGCAAGCGACAAGCGTTATAAGAGTACGCCCCATCGTATTGAGATTCGATTGTGTTGGCACCAACAAGACGCGCCCCTGACTTCTCAGCCCAGATAAAGTCTGGCAAGAGACCCGTATCAGAATGAGAACTGATTTGCTCCAATTGCCCAAGCATCTTATCCTTAATGTCTAACCACTGTTTATTTCCAGTCAGGTCATAAAAAGATTGGAAATAGTGAGGAAGAGTATCAGACGTCCGCATCAAGTAATAATAATCGGAATCCTTGTTTGCCCAGTTTCCTACTGTTAAAACACCAGTTTCCTCGTTGTAATTGTATTTAAGGATATCATCCAAGATTTTTTTAGCTTGCGCTTGGTATTCCTGCGCCTTATCTGGCCACTGCTTGGCAGCTTCAATCAAAGAATAAGCGATATAGAGATCACCATCGGTTGCGTTTTGCTTCTCAACCGTTTCGCTACCATTTGTGATCACTTGCTTCCAAGACATCAACTGCGTTCCCTCAATACGATGATTTTGATAATAGCGATAAAGACTATCAAAATCTGCTTGACTTGCTTGCCCTTTTTGGGCTGCTAGAACTGTTATCAGCATGCCATAACTTTGAGCTTCTGATAGAACTGTTGTTTCCTCAGAATCATTCGTCGTACGAACATAAGATTGATTGCCTTTTGTAACAAGGAACTGTTGGCTCCATTGGCTGTAAATTCGATTACGCATCTCAACTCCACTCCTTCCTCTTGCCAAAAACAAGGTTAAACAAAAGATAGAAAGGATGAGCACAAACCAGACATATTTTAATTTATTCGTTTTCATAGAACCTCCTATCCTGCAAATCGCTTGGTTTTAACCCACTTGGTTTCTTTTCGTCGGAGTACTTTATCCAGCACGATTGAAGAAATGGAATCAATGGAAACAACGATAAACATCTGTGCATAAGTGAAATAGGCAGCCAAGGCCAACCAGATTTGCTTTGTAGTAGCTTGTCCAAATTGACTTGCCAATGCTGTCATAATTTGCATCAAATAAAGACCAATCATGAGAATCCAGTTAAAGAGCATGAGCTGGGCGATGTAGATATTGTCCGCATCAAAAGCAAATGGAACCCTGACATCTGGGAAGAAAAGATTAAGACAGATCGCTAGCACATTCGCTAGGAAAATCAAATCCGAAAGAACAATGGCAAAGTTAAACCAAAAGAAAACACATGAATAGTTAAAGACTTCTAGTTTAACGCGCCAGTTTGCTCTGCCAAATAGATGCTTAAAGTTTGAGAGAACAACTTCGTAGTTTCCTTTAGCCCAGCGTTTCCGTTGCATATAGTAACTCTTTAAAGTCTCAGGCTCTTGTTGGAAAGCCTCTGAATTATAGGCAAGGGCAATCAATTTACCACTCTGCATGATTTTGAAGGATATATCGGTATCCTCAGTCAAGGCACCATTTTTCCAACCGCCGATACTCTTTACAAAGTCGGTTTGAATAATAAAGTTGGTTCCTGGAATACGACCAATTTTAAAAAGATGCCACATCCCAACGTGGTGCACGCGCTGGGTAACAACGATTTCCTGGTTGATACAACGAGTCAAGAAATTTTGATTGGCATTTCGAGTCTTGTTGCGACCGAAAGATGCCACGTGACGTTCTGGATCCTTCATCACTTCTTTTACAAGGAAATAAAGGGCATTTTTTTCAGGCATAGCATCCGCATCATAGACACAGATGTATTCACCTGTTGCCATCTCCAAAGCATCGTTTAGAACTCCTGCTTTTCCTCCCGTACCAGTACGGTCGATAATAGTAAGATTTCTTTCTGCATATTCAGGCATGGCTTGTACAGACAAACACTCTGAATAAGTGTTGTCCGAACAGTTATCCGCAAACAGGAGTAACTCCACACGATCGTGAGGATAATTCATGTCCAGAATAGCTTTTGCCGTTTGAGCAATAACCACATCCTCATTATGGGCAGGTACAACAATGGTAACCTTAGGATAATAAGGTAGTGGCGACGTGTCCACACGAAAATCACTGTGTTTAAACCAAAAGTGCACTGCTGAAAAGAGAATTACCAAGCCCCAAGCTAGAGAAATCCAAATAGTAAGCAGGGTAAAAATCATTAAGATTTGACTAATCATGATTCACCGCCTTAAAATTTTTATTCACTCGATGGTAAAGTACATTGTAAGCAGTAAATAGTATGACAAAACAAATGCCAAAGGTGAGACTGAGTCCCAAAGCAATGCCAAAAAATATATTGGTTAGAGTCATGTTTCCCTCCTAATATTCTACAATTACATCTGTCTCTAATTGACGCTTGAGATTACTGGCAACATCCGAGTAGTTTTGGTATTTATCTTTATTATCAGAGTTAATCATCAAGTAACCTGTTTGGAATTGAATTCCTTGGTTTCCATCTTCTCCATGAAAAACTAAACTGCCTAGTTTCTCCTGCAAACCATTCAAATAGAGTTGCTTCAAAGAATCTTGACTACTACTAGATAAAACAAGAAAATTCCCATTTGAAACGTAATAGAGTTTATCGTTGTAACTCAATTCCTGAGAAATTACCTCTTGAATGTGACTGAGCATCAGATTATGTTCTTTCGGTTTAATCTGGAAGAACAAGTCTTCATGCGCCCAATGAATCAATAAGGACTGTACCGTCACATCACTTTGTTCAGTTACCATAGCATGGTAATCTGCTCGAGCTGCGTCCTCCTGTTCTTGTACCTTTGAGGCCGCCTTGAAGAAATAATAACGAACCTTAAGTAGAATCCCAATCAAAAGAGGAAAACTGATTAATAAGAAGACCAGTTGAATGATTGGGATATAAACCACACCCGCCACCAAAACGATAAGTCCAAGCCCAAATGTTAAGATAAGGGTCCAAGTAAGCAAAAGGTCAGATAATACTAACACTGCAAACAAGGCTAAAGCTAAAAACAAGATTTGTTCTAAAATGATTGCTCGAGCATACAAAAAACAAAGCACCAAAAGAATGGCCTCACAAGCAAGCAAAGCCATAAGCCAGTTTTTAAATTGACTCCAATTTTTCATGTTATCTTATTTCCCCCCTTTGAATTCAGATACAGAAGTCTCTGCACCAAAGTACTGTTGAATGGATTGGACGATTCGTTCAGAGGCTCTTCCATCTCCATAAGGATTTGGTGCCTGAGACATTTGTCTATAAAGAGTTTCATCTGTTAAGATTGCCGCCATCGCTTCTTTCACACGTACTGGATCTGTACCAACTAGCTTCAAAGTACCTGCTCTTACTCCTTCTGGACGTTCCGTCGTGTCACGAAGGACAAGGACAGGTTTGCCGAGTGAAGGCGCCTCTTCCTGAACACCTCCAGAGTCAGTCATGATAAAATAGCTTCTTGAAGCCAAATTATGAAAATCAAGTACATCTAAAGGCTCAATCAAGTGAATACGATCGTGACCGGCTAAGATATCGTTTGCTGTTTCTTGCACAGCAGGGCTAAGGTGAACAGGATAAACAACTTCAATTTCCTGATGAAGATCGACCATCTCACGTAAAGCTGTAAAGACATTTCTCATTGGTTGACCTTGATTCTCACGACGGTGCATGGTTACCAATACAAGTTTCTTATCTGTATCCAATTGATCTAGAACTTCATGATAGTAATCCGATTGAACGGTTAGTTTCAAGGCATCAATGGCTGTATTTCCCGTAATGACAATAGCAGACTCAGGATGATTTTCCTTGAGGAGATTTTCTTTACTCTCACTAGTTGGAGCAAAATAGAGATCCGCAAGGTTATCTGTCATCTGACGATTCATTTCTTCTGGGAAAGGAGAATACTTATCAAATGTCCTTAGACCAGCTTCAACGTGGCCGATACGTACCTGATTATAGAAAGCAACTAAACTTGCTGCAAAAGTTGTTGTTGTATCTCCATGAACAAGAATTATATCTGGAAGTTCTTGCTTAACAACTGGATCAAACTTTTCTAAAATTTTTCCAGTAATATCTAAAAGGGATTGATTTTTCCCCATAATATCCAGGTCATAATGTGGCTCGATGCTAAAAGTTTCAAGAACTTGATCTAGCATTTGACGGTGCTGAGCTGTCACAACTGTGATCGTCTCAATGCTGTCACTATGTTTTTGCAATTCTAACACTAAAGGGGCCATTTTAATAGCTTCTGGTCGTGTCCCAAAAACAACCATCACTTTCAGTTTCTTCATTATGCTATCCTTCTACTATAATAAAATTTGACACATCAGATTAATCTTTATATCGAATTATTGCGCAAATCAATTAATTTGATTATCTTAATTATTTTACCGTCAATTAATTTATATGTCAAATTTTTTCCAAATTATATTATTGCATTTAATTTAATTTTAACAATTTGTAACCTTTTTGTAACAATATTATTCACAACCTTTAAAAAGCCTTATTTTAGGAAATTTTAAGACTCTTCAAAAGAATCCGTATTTTAAAAAAACTAAACCTTATATGTTTTTTTCGATATTTATTTTTATCTTGATATTTCAAACAATTATATTTTACCACTTTGAGGAATAAATCAAACAATTTCAAACAAAAAAATCCCTTTTTCGAATGAAAAAGGGACTGTGATTGTTTACTATATTTAAAATTTAAACCTTATAAAATCTGTCTTAAAACAAATTTTTCGACAGATACAAGACTAATTCTCCGATATCTTCACAAACCGCATTCATGGCCGGTTGATGGTTCTGATACCAAACACCCGTCCCATCTGGAATATAGCCTCGTTTGATGTACAATCTCTGGGCAGGTCCATATCCTGAATGGAGCCCAACACCAAGGGTCACCTTATCCGATATGAGCTTAACTCGTTTTTCTGCTTCTTCCAGCAAGAGATTTCCAATACCTTGATTTTGAAAGGGCTCAAAGACATTGAAATCTGAAAGTTCTGGAGCCATTCCAGCAAAGGGACCCTGCTTAGCATCGGGTAAAATCGTAATGTAGCCCGCAACAGCACCCTCAACCTCTGCAACTAAGACTTCTCTCTCCCCACATTCTTGTTCAAAAAAATATCTAGCCAAAATTTCTTCTCTACCCGGCCAACCTTGGCTGATAAATCCTCGAGATAGATCTTTAATGTCAGATTCTTGCATTTTTCTAATTGAACATGTCGTCTTCATAAGTTGCTCCTTTATAGCTTTCTCCTACCATTATAGCACGATAATAAAGATTAAAAGAAAAAACCTAGTAAGACAAAAGAATCTTACTAGGTCAACAGGGAATCCTTTCTAACAAAATCCTATAAAAATCTGAAAAGAGGTCCACCCGGACCGAAATCGCCTTCTCATTTCAAGGCTCGTGAAAAAAGACCCGTCGGGGTCTTAATTCGCTTTCTTATTTCCGAGCTCATGAAAAAGAGGTCCCCCGGACCTCTTTTTTAATCTTCGTTTACGAAAGGCATCAAAGCCATTACGCGAGCGCGTTTGATAGCTGTTGTTACTTTACGTTGGTTTTTAGCTGAAGTTCCTGTTACACGACGAGGAAGGATTTTCCCACGTTCTGAAACGAAACGGCTAAGAAGCTCAGTATCTTTGTAATCAACATATTCAATCTTGTTTGCTGCGATGTAATCAACTTTTTTACGGCGTTTGAATCCGCCACGACGTTGTTGAGCCATGTTTTTTCTCCTTTATAGTATTAATTGTCCATTAGAATGGTAAATCATCATCTGAAATGTCCAATGGATTGGTTGCTCCAAATGGATTTTCAGAACGTGAAAAGTCTGGTACTGGGTTTGCAGGTGCTGATTGACCAGCAGTTGGTGCAGAATAAGCTCCACCTGAATGTCCTTCACGCACTCCGCGGCTTTCCAACATTTGGAAATTCTCAGCCACGACTTCTGTTACGTAGACACGTTGTCCTTGCTGGTTATCGTAACTACGAGTCTGGATACGGCCTGTGATCCCGATAAGAGAGCCTTTTTTAGCCCAGTTGGCAAGATTTTCAGCCTGTTGGCGCCACATAACGACATTGATGAAATCAGCCTCACGTTCGCCATTTTGACTCTTAAATGTACGGTTTACTGCAAGAGTAAAAGTCGCAACTGCTACATTTGATGGGGTATAACGCAACTCAGCGTCACGAGTCATACGCCCTACAAGTACAACATTGTTAATCATAATTTACCTTCTTACGCGTCAAGTTTGACGATCATGTGACGAAGAATGTCAGCGTTGATTTTTGAAAGACGGTCAAACTCTTTAAGAGCTGCGTCGTCGTTTGCTTCAACGTTAACGATGTGGTAAAGTCCTTCACGGAAATCTTGGATTTCGTATGCAAGACGACGTTTTTCCCAATCTTTTGATTCAACAACAGTTGCACCGTTGTCAGTCAAGATAGAGTCAAAGCGTGCTACCAAAGCGTTTTTAGCTTCTTCTTCAATGTTTGGACGAATAATATAAAGAATTTCGTATTTAGCCATTGATATGTTCCTCCTTTTGGTCTAATGACCCCTAGTCTTTGCAAGGGGTAAGTGAGGTTTGCTCACAATAAACTATTATACTAGAAAAACTAATAGATGGCAAGATAAAAGTGAAAAAAGAAGATGAAATTATCTTCTTTTTACTAGTTTATGGTTTGATACGGTGCAACATACGTGGGAATGGAATAGCTTCACGGATGTGTTTTGTACCTGCTGCGAAAGTGACCATACGTTCAATACCGATACCAAATCCACCATGTGGTACTGTACCGTATTTACGAAGGTCAAGGTAGAATTCGTATTCTGTACGATCCATACCAAGTTCTTCCATCTTAGCCACAAGGGCATCGTAGTCTTCCTCACGCATAGAACCTCCGATGATTTCTCCGTAACCTTCTGGTGCAAGCAAGTCTGCACAAAGCACGCGATCTGGATTTCCAGGAACTGGTTTCATGTAGAAGGCCTTGATAGCTGCTGGGTAGTTCATGACAAAGGTTGGTACACCAAAGTGGTTTGAAATCCAAGTTTCATGTGGTGAACCAAAGTCATCGCCATGCTCAAGATGCTCGTAGTCAGCGTCTTCATCATTTTCATGCTCTTGCAAGAGGTCAATGGCTTGATCGTAAGTGATGCGTTTGAATGGCTCTGCAATGTAGCGTTTCAAGAGCTCTGTATCACGTTCCAAGGTTTCCAAGGCTTGAGGAGCACGGTCAAGAACACCTTGAAGAAGGGCTTTAACATACGCTTCTTGCAAGTCAAGTGACTCATCATGTGTCAAGTAAGAATACTCCGCATCCATCATCCAGAACTCAGTCAAGTGACGGCGTGTTTTCGATTTTTCCGCACGGAATACTGGACCAAAGTCAAAGACACGACCAAGAGCCATAGCCCCTGCTTCTAGGTAAAGCTGACCTGATTGGCTCAAGTAGGCTGGTGTTCCAAAGTAGTCTGTTTCAAAGAGTTCAGTTGAATCTTCTGCTGCGTTTCCTGAAAGAATTGGGCTATCAAATTTCATGAAGCCGTTCTTGTCGAAAAACTCATAAGTTGCATAGATGATAGCGTTACGGATTTGCATCACCGCTACTTGCTTACGAGAGCGGAGCCACAAGTGACGGTTGTCCATCAAGAAGTCTGTTCCGTGTTCTTTTGGTGTGATTGGGTAGTCTTGAGATTCACCGATCACTTCGATATCTGTAATATCCAACTCATAGCCAAACTTAGAACGTTCGTCTTCTTTGACAATTCCTGTCACATAAACAGAAGTTTCTTGGCTCAATCGTTTGATGACATCAAACTTCTCAAGTCCCACTTCCTCACCGAACTTTTCAATAAAGTTTGGTTTAAAGGCAACTCCTTGGAAGAAGGCTGTCCCATCACGCAATTGCAAGAAGGCAATTTTCCCTTTTCCAGATTTGTTGGCAACCCAGGCTCCGATGGTCACTTCTTGACCAACGTAGTCTTTTACATCGATAATTGTTACACGTTTTGTCATAATCTATCTTCCTTTTTTCGTTTAACTTGTCCGAAGACATCATTACCCACTATTTTACCATAAATGGACTGTGATAGCTAGGTTCTACTAGAGAAAAATCGCGAGATTTTCGTTACAAAAAATCTTCGCTAAAAAGGCGAAGATTCTAAGTTTTATTTTTCCATAAACTGGTGCAAACGACGAATAGCTTCTTTTAATGTGTCCAAGTCTGTGGCATAGCTGAGACGAACATTTTCTGGTGCTCCAAATCCAGCTCCTGTAATCAAGGCAAGGCCGACTTCTTCGAGAATAGCCGTTGTAAACTCTGTCACATCGGTATAACCCTTCATCTCCATCGCTTTTTTGACATTTGGGAAGAGATAGAAGGCACCTTGGGGCTTGACAACTTCAAATCCTGGTACTTGGCACAAGAGAGGGTAAATAGTGTTCAAACGTTCCTCAAAAGCCTGGCGCATGGTTTCAACAGAGTCTTGCGGTCCAGTTAGGGCTTCAATGGTAGCATATTGCGATACGGCAGTCAGATTGGAAGTTGTTTGTCCTGTTAGTTTGCTCATAGCAGCGATAATTTCAGGATTTCCCACAGCATAACCTACCCGCCAACCAGTCATGGCATAGGCCTTAGATACACCGTTAATCACAATGGTTTGCTTGCGAATGGCTTCTGACAGACTAGAAATTGGAACAAATTCGTTCCCGTTATAAACCAGACGTCCATAAATATCATCTGCTAGGATAAGGACATCATGCGCAACAGCCCAATTTCCGATAGCCCTGAGTTCCTCACGAGAGTAAATCATACCAGTCGGATTCGATGGCGAATTGAGAACCAAGACCTTGGTCTTATCTGTTCGGGCTGCTTCTAGCTGCTCTACTGTTACTTTAAAGTAATTGTCTTCCTTGGCCTGGACAAAAACTGGCACACCTTCTGCCATCTTGACTTGGTCTCCATAACTAACCCAGTATGGTGTAGGGATGATGACCTCATCACCTGGATTGACCACGGCCATAAAAAAGGTATAGAGAGAGAACTTAGCACCTGTGGCAAAGGTAACCTCGTTAGCCGCTACGGAATACCCATAGTAGCGTTCAAAATAGGTATTAACCGCCGCTTTTAACTCTGGTAGGCCTGAAGCAACTGTATAAAAGGAAGCTCGTCCATCTCGAATCGCTTCTATCGCTGCATCCTGAATGTTTTCAGGAGTATGAAAATCAGGCTGTCCCAAGGTTAAGAAAAGAACATCTTTTCCCTGAGCTTTTAATGCTTTGGCTCTTGCATCACTGGCTAGAGTGACGCTTTCTTCCATCTCTAGTACACGTTTGGATAGTTTCATATGCCCTCCTTATTGGATCACTGCTCCTGTTTCAAAGTCAACCAGATAGTACTGGTTTCCTGACTTAACTTCCCAAATCGGCTTGTCCTGATAGCGACCAAAAGTGACTTTGTCAATGTCACTAGCACCTTTTTCCCTCGAAATCGTCGCTGCCTTGTCTTGAGAAATCCCTTTATCAAGCTGATAAACATAAATCTTGTGGTCATTTTTTTCAATCAGTACGGCAATGGCCTCTTGCTTTTTATTATGTCCTAAAATGCTGTAATAACCTTCTAGTCCATTATAGAAATCAACCTGATCTGCCTTTTCCAATTCTGCATACTGCTTGGCTAGTTTTTCTCCCTCAACTCTAGCATCTTGATAGGGTTTCATGCTGAGTGATATCAGATAAAGGAAGGAAGTGGTCATGACTAGTACTACCAGAGCAATGCCGATTCCATACTGTAAAAGTAGCTTGTTTTTTGCTTTTTTCTGTCTTAGTTTCACTCGTCTATTTTACCATCTCTCCTTCTTTATTACAAGTGAAGACAGGAACATTCTAAGATTCTTTTCCTATAAAATGTAAGTTCTTGTTTTTCTCTCTCATTATTGATAAAATAACCTTATGAAACAATATTTGAAAAAGAAAATTTCCGATAATCAACTAGACTTAAAAACAGCTATCGTCCTCAATAAAGCCCTACGAACCTTTAAACCATATGAAGCCAAAGCCGCTAAAGAACACGGGCTAACACCCACTCAATTTTCAGTTTTGGAAACCCTCTATAGCAAGGGGGAACTACGCATTCAGGATTTGATTGAAAAAATGTTGGCCACTTCTGGAAACATGACTGTTGTCATTCGAAACATGGTTCGAGATGGGTGGATTTCTAGAACTTGCGACTCCAAGGATCGTCGCTCTTTTTTCCTGAAATTAACACCTGCAGGACGCAGAAAAATCGAAGAGGTTCTTCCTGACCATATCGATTCGATCGTAGAAGCACTCAGCATCTTGGAAGATGGCGAAAAGGAAGATTTAATCCGCATTTTAAAAAAATTTAAAAATTTGTGAGCAAAATTATTGCTAATTAGTATCATTTGTTGTAACATAGATGGTAACAAAAGGGCTCGCTCTTTGAATTTTAAACTAAAGGAGACACATCATGTCTAAAAAAGTACTATTTATCGTCGGTTCACTTCGCCAAGGTTCTTTCAACCACCAAATGGCCCTCGAAGCTGAAAAAGCACTTGCTGGAAAAGCGGAAGTTAGCTATCTTGATTACTCAGCTGTTCCTCTCTTCAGCCAAGATTTGGAAGTTCCAACTCATCCAGCTGTAGCTGCTACTCGTGAAGCAGTCCTTGCTGCGGATGCTATCTGGATCTTCTCTCCAGTCTACAACTTCTCTATCCCTGGAACAGTGAAAAACTTGCTTGACTGGCTCTCTCGCGCCATTGACTTGTCTGATACACGTGGTGCTTCTGCCCTCCAAGACAAGTTTGTTACTGTCTCATCTGTAGCCAATGCTGGTCACGATCAACTCTTTGCTATTTACAAAGACCTCTTGCCATTTATCCGTACACAAGTCGTTGGTGATTTTACAGCTGCTCGTGTCAATGACTCTGCTTGGGCAGACGGAAAATTGGTGTTAGAAGAAGCAACTGCTTCATCACTTGCAAAACAAGCGGACGACCTTCTTGTAGCCATCAACTAATCTAGCAAAAACCAGCTCGAATGAGCTGGTTTTATGCTTGTTTCACAAAGACGAGTTCTAAATCACTTGATAAATCAGGTCGGTAGTCAAAACCTGCAAAACTGAGCTTGCGAGCTTGTTCGACTGTTTGGACTTGCCCCTCTATCAAGGTGGTCAAAAAAGCACCACGGGCTTTTTTTGAAATGGTTGAGTGGATTTTCAACTGACCACCCTTGTCCTCCATAAATTTGAAGGTCGCCATCTTTTCTCTGATTTCCTTCGAAAATACTGTTTCAAACTCTGATGATAAAAGTGAGAATATCAAGTTCTCATCCTGTAGGGCCTCATCGTAGGCTGACTTCCAATGACTCTTTAAAGTCTTACCAGCAACTTTTAACTTCATCAAGAAGTCCAAACGGTGAGGAGCCATTGGAGATAGGGCTGGAACTACGCCATACAAAGCTGATGTAATTAGGACATGATTTTTAAGATAGGTTTGTTCAGCCTCGGTTAACTCATCTCGTTTGATGTGGCGATACATGAGACCATCAAAAAGTTTCAAGGCTTGATAATGTTTAGCCCTTCGATCTTTTAGAGCTTGAATATGGCTGTACTCTTCTTCTGCTTTCTCGGCAGATACCTTATAAAAAGTCTCTAATTCACTAGCTGAGTAGTACGCCAGTGAGTCAAGGACTGCCTGACTTTCTTCACTCAAGGGGAGCGCTTCGACAAGAGGAAGGTTTGTGTTCATTTCTTTGGCTGTTGGGATTAAAATTTTCATATTGTTAGTGTAGCATATTTTTCAGTCACGACCAAGAATTTCATCTGAAAAACCTTGGTTAATACCGAGGTTTCTTTTACTTGACTTTAAAGGTCTTGAGATAGTTATCTTTTCCAACTTGACCTTCAAAGGATTGGCCATTTTCGAGGTAAGGAAGGTCGTCTGACACTGGAGCCTTGACCTTATATATCTTGCCGTCAACTTTAAAGAAATAGACGGTGTCACCCTTGATAACAGCTGATTTAAGGTCTGAGACGATACCTTTAATGTTTTCTACCGTTTCATTATCCAGCTCAAGGTCATTTTTATTGGCATATTTGTTAAGGAGTTCATCTACTGTAGTTGCTACGATGACGTTTTGGTACTCTACTGCATCGACCAATGCATACTCCTTGACCAAGCCTGCATTGTCCTTCAAGCCCATGATATAGAGTGGTTTGTCATTGAGATTGACAAGGATAGGGAAGGTAGCCTTATAGGCCTTCTCTTGCACGGCTCCTTCAGCTGAAGCACGGGCAGATTCTTCGGTTGCTGAAGCTAGATTGTACTTGGTGATTTCACCTGTACGCATGTTTTCAAGGATAAAACCTAAATTACTTTCGTCAGCATTTGCTGAAGTGACCCCCGTGTAGAGATAAATGTCATTTCCAATAGAAAGATAGTTATAGCCCTCTGTCGTTTGGGTAACATTTTTCTTAGAGATCAAGGCATTCCAGAAGCCGTCTTTATACTTGCCGTTGTAGTTGATTTGTTCGATGGTTTCTTCTGCTGGATAGACACGATCCACCCATTCTGGCACTTCATCCAAGCTGTATTCCTTGGTTTCTCCATTGGTAGCGTCTAAGATAATAACAGATGACGGACGAGGTACTCCTAGACCAAACTGCTTTTGATAAACGGTTGCTACATAGAAGGGATTGCCTTCATCATCCACCTCAAAGGATGGCGTTTTAAAAATCTTGGTCGGATACTTAATCCGAAGATGACGTTTGACATCGCGGTTAAAATACTCGGAGTCTGAATACTTCATCGGTGTTTTCAAATCCACCAATTCCGCATTTCCTGTCACCATATCAACCTTGATATACTCACCAATCCCCTTGGACTGATTATTAAACCATTTGATCGGGTCGGCATATTCCAAAGGTGTCACCCGATAGGGCTTGCCATCAACTGTCAGCTGGGTATAAGTATCTGCTGCTACGTACTGGGAGACCTTATCCGTCAGAGAGCCCAGGTAACGGTCACCAATCTTTTCTGCAGTGCTCCGATCTAGGATTGGAACCTTACTGGTATCACTCTTAGGAAAATCTTTAAAGTCTTTTTCTGTGATGGACACCACATTAGCATAATTTTTTGCTTGGAAAAAGCTAGAAGTTACTAGGCTTACCAGACCAGCAAGGGCAAAGATAAGTCCCGCGGCCAGCAACAATCCTCCACCTAGTCTATTAAAATGAAGCCCTTCTAGATTGAGTTCGTTGGCAACCTTGCCATGACGTAGGTGAACTGTCTTGAGAAGATTGGTATCCTTGCGGAAGCTAAACAAAATTCCCATCACCACCAAATGTCCGCATAGGAAAAAGATAAATTCCCAACTCGTAAGATTAAGTGGTGGTAAAAAGATATACCAGGTCGTTGCGATAAAAACAAGTTCAAAGAGTATGCGTTTCATCTGAGTTCCTCCTAAATAATTCGTCCTTCCAAATGATCCAGTTCATGTTGGCAGATCTGAGCTGGAAAACCTGTCAGTGTTATGGTCTGTTCCTGCCACTTGCTATCGCGATAGGAAACCGTAATCGTTTCATAGCGAGTCGTTGGCCGTACCCCAGTCAAGGACAAACAACCTTCCTCTGTCTCGTAAGGATCTTCAGAGGAAAGGAGAATGGGGTTAAACATAACTATGGGAACCAAGCCAAGATTAAAGATAATCACCCGCTTCTGCACCCCAATCATATTTGCCGCCAGACCAACACAGGTCTCGCGATTGGCTAGCAGGGTATCCTGTAAATCTCTAACCAGATAAAGGTCTTCCTGACTTGCAGCTTTCGAAACTTGCGACAGGAATAAGACATCTCGGACAATTTTCTTTTCCATTTCTTTCGCTCCTTGCCATTTTACTTTATTATAGCATAAAAGTGGATAACTCCTAACTATTCTCCTCAAATGCAAAAAAAGCCATCCGAAGATGACTTTCTTTTTAAATCGCGTTCTTATCAAAACCAAGCTTGCGTTGAACAAACTTAACGATTTCGACAATGAGTATCATTGAGAAGCTTCCGCCCATAACGATTCCCCATTGTGATAAGTCTAGTTTGGTTACGTGGAAGATGCTTTCTAATGGGTCGATGACAATAGTTGATGCTAGTAAAATAAATGAAACCAAGATTGACCAGTTGAAAGTTTTAGATTTAAATGGACCAACAGTCAAAATAGACTGGTAAACAGATTTTACATTGTAGGCATGGAAGAGCTGGATCAAACCAAGTGTTGCAAAGGCCATAGTAAGAGCATCAGCGTGGATAGCTTGATTGTCACCCACATGAACTGGGTAAAGAAGGGCAAGACCATAAACGGACAGAACAAGGGCGCCTTGAAGGAGACCTTGATAGATAATGGAACTCATGACCCCACCTGAGAAGAAGCTTGACTTGCGTCCACGTGGTTTGTGGGTCATAACACCTGGCTCAGCTGGCTCAACACCGAGAGCAATAGCTGGGAAGGTATCCGTTACCAAGTTAATCCACAAGAGATGAACTGGCTGTAAGACATCCCAACCAAACAAGGTTGACAGGAAGATGGTTAATACTTCAGCCGTATTGGCAGAAAGAAGATACTGAATAGTCTTTTGAATGTTTGAGAAGACCTTACGTCCTTCTTCAACTGCGACGATAATGGTCGCAAAGTTGTCATCCGCAAGAATCATATCAGAAGCCCCCTTAGAAACCTCTGTACCAGTTATTCCCATACCGATACCGATATCAGCTGTTTTCAGAGCTGGCGCATCATTAACACCATCACCTGTCATGGCAACGACCTTACCTTGATTTTGCCAAGCTTTCACGATACGAACCTTGTGTTCTGGAGATACACGCGCGTAAACAGAGTATTGACCAACTACTTTTTCAAATTCTTCATCTGAAAGTTCGTTCAATTCCGCACCAGTCAAGACATGGTCTTCTGAGTCATTTCCATCGATGATTCCCAAACGTTTGGCAATGGCTTCTGCTGTGTCTTGGTGGTCACCCGTAATCATGATTGGACGGATTCCCGCTTCTTTAGCCACACGAACGGCTTCTGCTGCTTCGGCACGTTCAGGGTCAATCATCCCAATCAAACCAGTAAAGATCAAGTTGTTTTCAAGCTCTTCAGAAATGAGGTTTTCTGGAATGCTGTCTACAATCTTATAAGCACCTGCAAGGACACGCAAAGCTTGGTGAGCCATGTCAGAGTTGTTTGTATGGATTAATTCAGTGACTTTCTCATCGATCGGAGCAACATCTCCAGCCTTGTCACGAGCAACACAACGTTTCAAAAGTTGATCTGGAGCCCCTTTGACTGCCACTAGGAATTTCCCATCTGGCAATGGGTGAACCGTTGACATGAGTTTACGATCTGAGTCAAACGGCAATTCAGCTACACGAGGATATTTCTCTAAGAACCCTTTAACATCATAGCCCTTGTCCAAGGCATACTGGATGAAGGCTGTTTCCGTTGGATCCCCGATCAGGTTTCCTTCAGCATCAATCTTGGTATCGTTGGCCAAGACAACTGAACGAAGTAGTGGCATTTCAAGACCTAGTTCAATGTCATCAGCCGAGTTATGTAGAACCGCATCATAGAAGACTTTTTCGACTGTCATTTTGTTCATGGTAAGCGTACCAGTCTTATCAGAAGCGATGATTTCTGTTGAACCAAGCGTTTCAACTGCTGGTAACTTACGAACGATAGAGTTTCGTTTAGCCAAAACTTGAGTACCAAGGGCAAGAACGATCGTCACGATAGCTGGGAGTCCTTCTGGAATGGCTGCAACAGCAAGCGCAACAGATGTCATCAACTCACCAAGTGGATCTTTACCTTGAATGAAGACTCCAACTACAAAAGTAACAAGGGCAATGACCAAAATTGCATAGGTCAAAACCTTAGAAAGGTCGTTCAAGTTTTGTTTGAGTGGCGTGTCCGTCTCATCCGCATCTTGAAGCATGCCAGCAATATGACCAACTTCAGTGTACATACCTGTATTGACAACAACACCAAGACCACGACCATAAGTCACGTTTGAGTTTTGGAAGGCCATATTGACACGGTCACCAATACCAGCATCTGCAGCGAGTTCTACGGTCAAATCTTTTTCAACTGGCACAGACTCACCTGTTAGAGCTGCTTCTTCGATTTTAAGAGAATTAGCTTCTAGCAAACGTAGGTCTGCTGGTACTACATCGCCAGCTTCAAGGGCAACGATATCTCCTGGCACCAATTCTTTGGAATCAATCTCTGCCATGTGCCCATCACGAATAACGCGAGCAGCTGGACTGGACATAGACTTGAGGGCTTCGATGGCTTCTTCTGCTTTTCCTTCTTGGTAAACACCAAAGGCTGCGTTGATGATAACCACGGCTAGAATGATAATGGCATCTGCGATATCTTCCCCACCAGAAGTTATGACTGATAAGATAGCTGCAGCAATTAGGATGATAATCATCAAATCCTTAAACTGTTCAATGAATTTAACCAAGAGAGATTTTTTCTCACCCTCTTCCAGTTCATTGCGTCCATATTCAGCTAGGCGTTTTTGCACTTCGCTTGACGAAAGGCCTTGCTCAGTTGCTTCAACTGACTTCAAGACCTCTTCAGGACTTTGAGTATAAAACGCTTGGCGTTTTTGTTCTTTTGACATGCGTCTCCTCCTTGACATTGTGTGCAAAACAAGTTCTCTTTTTGTTTTATGACAAACAAAAAGAGACTTGTTAATCATAACAAGTCTCGCTGTTTAAGATAGGGCCGGAAGGTATACTTTGCAGTACACAATTCGGAATGACGACACTATCACAGGTTTCTGCCAGCTACTCCCTTGAGTAGTACTATTATATCAAAATTTGAAAAGTTTTCAATCATTAAAATTCGATGAAGGTGGACTAAATTTGAATTTTCCCGCAAAAACCAGTATAATGAAAGAATATTACTTATACTGAAAAGGAAGTTTGATGAAACAATCAATCTCAAATCTCAAGTTAGCTGAGCGTGGTGCCATTGTCAGTATCTCGACCTACTTACTCTTGTCTGCGGCAAAATTAGCAACTGGTCATCTACTTCATTCATCCAGTTTGGTAGCGGATGGTTTCAACAACGTATCCGATATTATCGGAAATGTTGCTCTTCTGATTGGCATTCGGATGGCTCGCCAGCCCGCAGACCGTGACCATCGTTTCGGTCACTGGAAAATTGAAGATTTGGCTAGTTTGATTACTTCCATCATCATGTTCTACGTTGGCTTTGATGTGCTTCGGGATACCATTCAGAAAATCCTCAGTCGGGAACAAACGATTATCGATCCTCTGGGAGCATTTCTAGGAATCATTTCTGCAGCGGTTATGTTTGTCGTTTATCTCTATAACACACGCCTCAGTAAGAAATCCAAATCCAAAGCTCTAAAGGCAGCAGCTAAAGATAATCTTTCCGATGCAGTCACCTCGCTTGGTACTTCCATTGCTATCCTAGCCAGCAGTTTTAATTATCCGATTGTGGATAAACTGGTTGCTATCATCATCACCTTCTTTATCTTAAAGACAGCCTATGATATCTTTATCGAATCTTCCTTCAGTCTTTCAGATGGTTTTGATGACCGGCTACTAGAAGACTACCAAAAGGCTATCATGGAGATTCCAAAGATTAGTAAGGTCAGGTCCCAAAGAGGGCGTACCTACGGTAGCAACATCTACCTTGATATTACCCTAGAAATGAATCCCGATTTATCAGTCTATGAGAGTCACGAAATTGCAGACCAGGTCGAGTCTATGCTAGAAGAGCGTTTTGGAGTCTTTGATACCGATGTCCATATCGAGCCAGCTCCCATACCTGAGGACGAAATTTTGGACAATGTCTATAAAAAACTACTCATGCGCGAGCAATTGATTGACCAAGGAAATCAGCTGGAAGAACTCCTTGCTGAGGACTTTATCTATATCCGTCAAGATGGGGAGCAGATGGATAAAGAGGCTTATAAGGCTGAAAAAGAACTTAAAGCTGCAATTAAGGACATTCAGATTACCTCCATTAGTCAGAAAACCAAACTCATTTGCTATGAGATGGACGGTATCGTCCACACCAGTATCTGGCGCCGTCACGAAACTTGGCAAAATATCTTTCATCAAGAGACTAAAAAAGAAGAATAGAAAACTCCTGTCGTAATGACAGGAGTTTTCTATTCACCTAACTATCAAAGTCACTTAGGTATTCATAGCGTTCGTATTTTTCAAGGAGTTCTTCATTTTTCTCATCTAGCTCTTTCTGAAGCGTCGCTAGTTTGCCAAAGTCAGAACCATTTGCCTGCATCTCTTCTTCAATAGCAGCGATACAATTTTCCAAGGTTTCAATATCCCCTTCAATGCTTGCCCACTCCTTCTTTTCTTGGTAGGTCATACGTTTCTTGTCTTCACGTACCTTGACCACTTTCTCCTTTTCGGCCTTTTGCACTTGATTGGCCATCTCTGTTTCAAAGGCTTTTTCGTCAAGATAGTCTGTGTAATGACCAAAGAAAGGACGAATCTTGCCATCCTCAAAAGCAAGAATCTTAGTTGCTACCTTATCCAAGAAATAGCGGTCATGGCTAACTGTCAAGACAGGCCCTGCAAAGTTCTGCAAGAAATTCTCCAAAACTGTCAGAGTCGCAATGTCTAGGTCATTGGTCGGCTCGTCCAAAAGAAGAACATTTGGTTTTTCCAAAAGCAATTTGAGGAGATAAAGGCGTTTTTTCTCGCCACCAGACAATTTCTCAATCAAGGTGCCATGCGTCGAACGTGGAAAGAGGAATTGCTCCAGCAACTCTGCAATGGAAGTCGTGGAACCACCACTGGTCTTAACCTCTTCTGCCACTTCCTGCAGGTAATTGATAACTCGCTTGCTTTCATCCAAGCCCTCAATTTGTTGAGAGAAATAGGCGATGCGAACCGTCTCACCGATGATAACTTGACCTTTAGTCGGCTCAAGACTTCCTGCCATGAGATTAAGCAGAGTTGACTTCCCCACACCATTATCCCCAACGATTCCGATACGGTCTTTGGCTTGCACCAAGAGATTAAAATTTTGTAATATCGGCTTATTCTCATAAGCAAAGGAAACATCTTTAAACTCGATGATTTTCTTACCAATCCGACTGGTCTCAAAGTTCATGGTTAAGTCTGTCTCAGTAGGATTATCTGAAACTTCCTTTTTCAAGTCGTGGAAACGATTGATACGAGCTTGTTGCTTGGTCGCACGCGCCTGCGGTTGTCTGCGCATCCAAACTAATTCTTGCTTATAGAGTTGTTCTTTCTTGTGGAGAAGTGCTGCGTCACGCTCATCCTGCTCTGCTTTGAGGCGAACATAGTCCTGATAATTTCCCTGATACTCGGTCAAGCCTGCTCGGTCCAGCTCGAAAATTCGCGTTGACAGCGCATCTAGGAAATAACGATCGTGGGTGATAAAAAGGACGGTTTTCTTGGAATTTTTTAAAAAAAGGGTCAGCCACTCAATGGTTGCAATGTCCAGGTGGTTGGTCGGCTCATCCAGTAGCAAGAGGTCGTGGTTTCCTAGGAGAACTTGCGCCAACTGAACCCGTCTTCTCAGACCGCCTGACAATTCACCAACTGGAGTCGACAAGTCCTGAATACCTAGCTTGCTGAGGACCGTCTTGACCTGGCTTTCAATTTCCCAAGCTTGGAGAGAGTCCATTTCCGCCATGACACGTTCCAAACGAGCCTGCTTGTCCTCGCTGTAGTTGAGCATGATCAATTCATACTCACGAATGATCTGAATTTCCTTGAGGTCGCTGGACAGAACCGTATCCAAGACCGTCTTTCTATCATCAAAGTCTGGATTCTGGGTCAGGTAGCCAATCTGGTAATCACTCTTTGCTGAAAAAGGACTGACATCCCCATCAAAGCCAGAAGTGCCAGAAAGGACATCCAAAAGGGTTGTCTTACCCGTTCCATTAACACCAATCAGACCAATTCTATCCAAGTCATGGATGATAAAGGAAATATCCTTAAAAACGGTCTTGTCTCCGACGGATTTGCTTAGTTTTTCAACGATAAAATCACTCATTTTTTCTCCCTCAGGTAAGCATGGATTGCTTGACGATCATTTTCCAACTCTCCATCGACAATGGCATACTCAATCTCTGTTAAAATCTCTCCCAAGTCTGGACCTGGCTGGTAACCATATTCCTTAATCAGAACTCCTCCGTTAATCTGGATTTCTTTCTTATCATGAATGGTCAAACTCTGGTAAGTTTCTGTGATGGCTTGTGGGTTGACTTCTTTCCCTTGAGCCTGACGAAGACTTTCAGCTTGTAGAAGGGAATCCAAGTCAAAGCGGTAACAATCGCGCTTGCTCAGCTCTCCTTCTTCTCGCAAAGCCAAAATAGTCAGCAAATCCTGTACTTGCTTGGCAAACTGACGTGAGGTTTTCCAAGCTTTCAAAAATGGCTGTGCATCTTTAATCTCCAAAGCCCACAAGAGGGCCGCCCAAGCTTGTTCAGAAGATTCAAAAGTGAAATCAGTCTCCAAAACAAACAGTCTGTTGAGCTTGTCCTGGCTTCCTGCCATGTCTGGAAGATAGTCATAAGCTCGACTCTCAATCATGGAAGACAGACCAACTCGCCAAAAAGGAGCCAGCAAGAGTTTATCAAACTCAACAAATGTACGCTCTACAGAAATTTTCTCCAAGAGTGGCGTCAAAGTCTTCATCGCCACAAAAGTTTCTGACTCAAGTTTAAAACCGAGACTGGCCTGAAAACGAAAACCACGCATAATACGCAAAGCATCTTCGTTGAAACGTTCACTAGCCACTCCAACTGCTCGCAAGACTTGGTTTTTCAAATCTTCTAAACCATTGAACAAATCAATGATTTCGCCTGTTTCATCCAGGGCAAAAGCATTGACTGTAAAATCACGACGCTTGAGGTCTTCCTCTAGCGAACGCACAAAGGAAACCGCACTGGGTCTACGATAGTCCACATAGACATCCTCTGTTCGAAAGGTTGTTACCTCATACTCCTCGTCCCCATCTAGGACCAAGACGGTTCCGTGCTCGATTCCGATGTCAGCTGTGCGAGGGAAAATCTGCTTGGTTTCTTCTGGATAAGAAGACGTCGCGATATCCACATCGTGGATGGGACGATTGAGAAGGGCATCTCGAACAGAGCCCCCAACAAAATAGGCCTCAAAGCCTGCTTCTTTAATTTTTTCTAATACTGGTAAAGCCTTCTGAAATTCAGAAGGCATTTGCGTTAATCTCATAATAAGTGTTCTAATCCATAGACAAGCTCATGACGCTTGACAACTTCTTTGATTCCCAAATTGACCCCTGTCATGAAGGAGCTGCGATCATAGGAGTCATGACGGATGGTCAATCCTTCTCCCCGATTGCCAAAGATGACTTCTTGATGGGCTACCAAGCCTGGTAGACGAACCGAGTGAATACGCATGCCATCAAAGTCAGCACCACGGGCACCCGCAATCAATTCTTCCTCATCAGGCGCACCTTGCTGGATTGATTCCCGAACTTCCGCCATCAACTCAGCCGTTTTAATGGCTGTTCCGCTCGGAGCATCTTTTTTCTTGTCATGATGGAGCTCGATAATCTCCACATTTGGGAAATATTTGGCAGCCTGCGTCGCAAATTGCATCAGCAAGACAGCTCCCAAGGCAAAGTTAGGCGCAATCAAGCCACCCAAATCTTGTTCACGGGAAAATGCTTTGAGTTCTGCAATTTCTTCACTAGTGAAGCCTGTTGTTCCAACCACTGGAGCAAAGTCATTTTCAAGAGCAAAGCGTGTATTTTCGTAGGCAACAGCTGGTGTAGTAAAATCTACCCAGACATCTGCTTCAAATCCGGCTAAATCAGCCTTATCATTGAAGACAGGAATTCCCTGCCATTCTGACTCAGACTCAAACGGATCCAAAACCGCGACCAAGTCCAAGTCCGGATCAGCAAAGACCATCTGACAGGCAGCTTGGCCCATCTTTCCCTTAAACCCGGCGATAATTACTCGAATACTCATCTCTACTCCTGTCTAAGATACAAAGCCTGTAAGAACATAAAGTGAAAATAGGAGTTCTAATCAAGGAGTGTCTACTCCTTGGAAGAACTATCTTTTTCACACAGGGTTCTAGGCATGTTCAATTATCAAGATACAAAGGACGTTAGTTACCCATGAAAAATAGGGAATGACGCTGACTTTCCACGAAAGGCAAGACAGGCATCTTTTTCAAGAGGCAATAGTCCGTGTTCAATTACTATGATATAAAGCTTGTAAGAACAGTCTAGACGACTGGTGTATAGCTTAAAGCGATACTACCTTCTCCAAGGTGGGTTCCAATGACACTACCAAAAGTTGCAATTGGAATCTCAGAAGTCACACCGCTCTCCATCAAAAGCTGACGTAAGTCCACCGCCTTTTGAGGAGCATTGCCATGGATGACTGTTATACGGTAATTCCCATCTTTTGTCGACTCTTTTATGATTTCCACCAAACGTTTGATTGCCTTCTTTTCTGTACGAACTTTTTCGTAAACTTCAATCACACCCTGGTCATTGAAGTAAAGAATAGGCTTGATACTAAGGAGATTCCCTAGGATGGCTGCCCCATTTGACAGACGTCCCCCCTTAACCAAGTGGTCGAGGTCATCTACTATGATAAAGGCTGAATTATCAGCAATTTGGATAGCCAACTTCTCCTGAATCTGAGCAAAATCATCGCCTTGTTCTGCCCATTCAAAGGCACTCTCTACCATAAATCCTAGAGGGGAACTTGTGATATGGGTATCTGGAAAGGCAATGGTCAAGCCATCATACTCATCCAACATGTATTGGATGTTCTGATAAAAACCTGAAATCCCTGACGAAAGAAAGAGTCCCAAAACATGGGTATAACCTTGTCCTTTCAAGGAACTTAGAATCTCATCCAATTTGGCAATACTTGGTTGACTGGTTTTAGGCAATTCTGCAGACTGAGCCATTTTTTGATAAAATTCCTCAGCAGTCAGATTGACACCTTCAACATACTCCTCCCCATCAATATTGACAGGAATATCCAAGATAAATAGATTCTCTCTTTGCAGCGTCTTCTCCTCTAAATAGGCTGAAGAATCTGTAATGACAGCTAATTTCATGACTAAAACTCCAAATTGATCCCTGGAAGATCCAAGGCGATTTCTGTTACTTCATACGTCAAACGGTTGAGCATGTTCAAGCATGGACGTGCCAAGGTTTCAACTTCTTCTTGGTTAAATTCACTTGGTTCGTTAACAATACGACCTTCCACATGGTTAACTTGAGAAATCGTTCCACTGATAACAAATTTGTCAAAGACAATCATAAAGCTCAAGATAACAACTAGCGAGGTTACTTGGTTTTCTTGGTCGTATTGGAGCAACTGGAAATTCACATCTACCTTGGTTTCAGGAGCCCCATTTTCATTTTCCCATTCAAAGTTACGAGCATCAAAGTGATACTGGCTAACAAATTCTTGTTCTCGTTTAAGATTCATTTCTCTCTCCCATTGCTACAATTTACTATGCAATTGTACCACATTTTTATCTTTTCATCTAGTTTTCTAGGCTTTAGTCAATCCCGATCTCATCTTTAACAACAGTAGCAATCGTATCTACATAGTAATTGACTTCTTCTGTTGTAGGTGCCTCTGCCATAACTCGCAAGAGAGGTTCGGTACCACTTGGGCGAACAAGGATACGGCCGTTTCCTGCCATTTCTCCTTCCATCTTTTCGATGATTGCCTTGATGGCTGGTACTTCCATGGCTTTTTCTTTCATGGCATTTTCCACTCGGATATTGACCAGTTTTTGTGGGTAAATCGTTACTTCTGATGCCAGTTGAGACAAGGTTTTACCGGTTTCCCGTATAACTTTTGTTAGTTGAACGGCAGTTAACTGTCCATCACCTGTCGTATTGTAATCCATCAAGATAACGTGACCAGACTGTTCACCACCAAGGTTATAGCCTGATTTTCTCATTTCTTCGACGACATAGCGGTCACCAACCGCAGTGACTGCCTTATTGATGCCTTCACGATCCAAGGCCTTATGGAACCCAAGGTTAGACATAACCGTTGTCACGATGGTGTTTTGAGCTAACTGGCCTTTTTCAGAAAGGTATTTCCCGATGATGTACATGATCTTATCACCATCAACGATGTCACCATTTTCATCAACAGCAATCAAACGGTCACTGTCTCCGTCGAAGGCTAAACCAATAGCTGACTGGCTTTCTTTGACTACTTCTTGAAGAGCTTCTGGGTGAGTTGAACCAACATTCAAGTTGATATTAAGACCATCTGGTGTCTCACCGATAACTGTCAACTGAGCACCAAGATCAGCGAAAATCTGGCGAGCACTTGTAAACGCTGCACCGTTCGCTGTGTCCAAGGACACTTTCATTCCCTCAAGAGGCGTTCCAGTTGAAACAAGGTAGCCTTCATACTTACGCAAACCTTCTGGATAGTCCACTAAGGTTCCCAAGCCTTCGGCACTTGGACGAGGAAGAGTGTCTTCGGTAGCATCTAGCAAGGCTTCAATTTCTGCCTCTTTTTCATCATCAAGTTTGAAACCATCCCCACCAAAGAACTTAATCCCATTATCGAGGGCTGGGTTGTGGCTGGCAGAAATCATAACACCTGCACTGGCTCCCTCAGTTTTGACCAAGTAAGCTACTGCTGGTGTTGCAAGGACACCAAGTTTGTAGACGTGAATTCCTACAGAGAGAAGACCTGCCACCAAGGCTGATTCTAACATTTCTCCTGAGATACGTGTATCACGTCCTACAAAGACTTTAGGGGCTTCTGTTTCGTGTTGGCTAAGAACATATCCACCAAAACGTCCCAGTTTAAAGGCCAATTCTGGTGTCAGTTCTACGTTTGCTTCTCCACGGACTCCATCGGTCCCAAAATATTTACCCATTTTATTTATCATCCTTTTCTATTATTTATTATTGTTTAGACGAATCTGATTTTGTTTCTGAACTCGTTGAAGACGAACTGCCTTCTGAGGAACTTGTTGACGAGTTACTTGAACTAGACGTTGCTGTTTTTGTTGTAATTTTCATAGTTGTGTCAAACGGCATAATGACGCTTGGTAAGACATTTCCATTTTTATCGACTGCTTGTAGAGGAACAGAGGACGAGTAGTTTCTAGTTATCCGTTCACTCGTCGGTAAGATGGCAATGACACGATCTACTTTGGAGAGGGTTTCCTCATCACTAATAACCGTTACTTTTTCATCTGATACAGTAACTGTATCGATTTTCACGCGAGAATCAATCTGACTAGGATCAATCTCCGGCACAACAATGACATTGTCTCGTTTTGCTTTTTTACCAACCTTCACTGTTATCTTTTGCGGTGTCGCAACAGCCGTCAAACCACTCGGTAAATTTTCAATAGTCAGAGGAACTTCGATGGTTCCTACACTAGCATCAGAAAGATCAGCCGTCACCTTAAATTTGCGGGTACTTTCCTGCATCTCACTCGCCAAAGCAACTCTGTTTGACCCTGTTAGAAAGACCGTCACCTCAGATGTAAAACCACTGATAAAATACTGATCACTGTCATACTGAATATCAATTGGGACATTAAGAACTGTGTTTGTATAAGTCTCCGTCCGCACCTGTCTGGCACTGTTGCTATTCTGATAGTTTGTCAAAGTTGCATAGATAAAGAGAATGCAGGCGAAAAAGAAGGAAGAAATGATGTATAGACTATTTTTTCTCATGTTTCAATCCTCCTAGCAAGCGCTCTTTCAGACCTTGCTTTTTCTCTGATTTTGGAAGTAAGATTCTTCTTAATTCAGATTCAAACTCTTCCAAGGTCAAATCGTGCTTAAAGACTCCATTATAGGTGATGGAGATTCCACCCGTTTCTTCCGAAACCACAAAGGTAAGAGCATCTGATACTTCCGACAAACCAATCGCCGCCCTGTGACGCGTTCCAAACTCCTTGGAAATCCCGGCATCTTCAGTCAAGGGTAGGTAGGCTGAAGTTACAGCAATCCGGTCTTCCTTGATAATGACAGCACCATCATGCAAGGGAGTATTGGGAATAAAAATATTGATAAGCAATTCAGCCGAAATTTTAGCATCTAAAGGAATCCCTGTCGAGATGTATTCCTGCAAGGTTCTTACTCGCTGAACCACTACAAGCGCCCCAATCTTACGAGGACTCATGTATTCAACTGATTTCACAAATGCACGAACCATTTGCTCTTCCGCACTGATAGGGGCATTGGAAAAGAAATCAGTAGCCCGACCCAATCGCTCCAAACCAGTCCGAATCTCTGGTGAAAAGATAACCACTGCTGCAATCACCCCGTAGGTGATGATCTGATTGATCAACCAGGAAATAGTTGTTAAACCAATCATATTGGAAAGAATCTGGGCTAGAATAAAAACTAAGACTCCACGGACCAATATCATAATCTTGGTGCCTGCAATAGCTTTAGTAAAATGATATAAAATATAAGTCACAATGAGAATATCAATCAGATTGGTGACTATACTCCAAGGACTTGAAAACAAACTCGTCCAGTATTGTAAATTGGATAATTGTTGAAAATTCATCCTTGGCCTCCTCCCTGTCAAAACACTTTACTCATCATTATACCATTTTTTGCCCATTTTTTCCCTATCCTACCTCATTTTAAATTAAGCAAAAATATGATAAAATAAACTGACTAGAAAAAACAAAGGAGAAATCATGTCTCAACTCTATGATATTACCATTGTAGGTGGCGGTCCTGTCGGGCTCTTTGCTGCCTTTTACGCCCATCTACGCCAAGCCAAAGTCCAAATCATCGACTCCCTTCCCCAGCTTGGTGGTCAACCAGCCATCCTCTACCCTGAAAAGCAAATCCTTGATGTGCCAGGTTTTCCAAACTTAACCGGAGAAGAGTTGACCAATCGCTTGATTGAACAGCTAAACGGCTTTGATACTCCTATTCATCTCAATGAAACCGTTCTTGAGATTGAAAAACAAGAAGAAGGCTTTGCCATTACAACCTCTAAAGGTAGCCACCTGACTAAAACAGTTATCATTGCCATGGGTGGTGGCGCCTTTAAACCGCGTCCGCTCGAATTGGAGAACGTTGAAGACTATGAAAATATCCACTACCACGTTTCCAATATCCAACAATACGCTGGCAAGAAAGTAACCATCCTTGGTGGGGGAGACTCAGCTGTGGACTGGGCTCTAGCTTTTGAAAAGATTGCCCCAACTACTCTCGTTCACCGCAGAGATAATTTCCGCGCCTTGGAACATAGTGTGCAAGCCCTGCAAGAATCGTCTGTAACCATTAAAACACCGTTCGTCCCTAGCCAACTTCTCGGAGATGGAAAAACACTCGACAAACTAGAAATCACCAAAGTCAAATCAGATGAAGCCGAAACTATCGAAGTAGACCATCTCTTTGTCAACTATGGTTTTAAATCATCTGTCGGAAATCTAAAAAAATGGGGTCTGGATCTCAACCGACACAAGATTATCGTCAATAGCAAGCAAGAATCCAGCCAAGCGGGTATTTACGCTATCGGAGACTGCTGCTACTACGAAGGAAAGATTGACTTGATTGCCACAGGACTTGGAGAAGCACCAACTGCTATTAACAATGCCATCAACTACATCGACCCTGACCAAAAAGTGCAACCAAAACACTCAACAAGTTTATAAGAAAACAACCACGGATTGAATAATCCGTGGTTTTATAATTCATCTGCAATCTTGTTTATTTTTCGGAGTCTGTGGTTGACGCCACTTTTGGTTAGGGGATTGCTCAGGCTATCTGCCAACTGCTGGATAGAGTAATCTGGGTGCTGGATTCGCAACTGAGCCACCTCTTGCAAATCCACGGGTAAATTTTCCAAACCCATTCTATCTTTGATTTTACTGATATTGTTGATAGTCTTCATACTAGCAGAAACCGTTCGAGCGATATTGGCTGTTTCAGCGTTATTGGCTCGATTGAGATCATTACGGGTTTCACGCAAAATCTTGACGCGCTCAAAATTATCACGCGCCAGCATGGCCCCAATCACGATCAAAAAATCCATGATGTCTTCTGCACGTTGGAGATAGGTAACTGCACCTTTCTTGCGCTCAATAACCTTGGCGTCCAGCAAAAACTGCTGAAGGAGAGAGGCCAGTCCTTGGGCATGGTCCAGATAAACAGAACTAATCTCCAACTGGTACTTGCCAGACTCAGGATCTCGGATGCTACCATTTGCCAGAAAGGCCCCACATAAGTAAGCACGTCCAGCCTCCTCATCTGCTAAAATATCAGGATCGATGCCTGTTTCCAAACCAAAGAAGGAATCCGCAAGCCGCAAATCAGCTAAAAGCTCCTGCACCCTCTCATCTGTATAGACCGTATAGACACGATTCTTACGAAGATTGCTTCTCTGATGGTGTCGAATCTCAGACTTAATCTCATAAAAATGGAGAAAGGACTCATAAAGGTGCCGAGCTAACTTAGCATTTTCAGTTACAACTGACAAGGTCAAGCCTGAAGTCGAGAGACCGATACTGCCAGACATCTTGATAATAGCAGACAATTCATGACGGCTGAGATGGTGTTGACCAAGAATTTCCTCTTTTACTGCGACTGTAAAACTCATTTTCTCACCTGTATAATGCGCATCAATTCATCTACAATCAAATCGCCATCATGGAAGGCACCTCCATTTTCCAAACGAAGGAAGTTGGATGAAATCACACGAGGAACCTGCTTGCAAAGACCAGCAAAGTCATGCTCTACCTGAACCAAATATTCATCGAAACGGTTGGTATCCATGTATTCTCTAGGAACCTTCTCAATATTGACCAAGACTGTATCAATAAAAGGCCGACCTAGATGGCGATGGAGGACTTCCACGTGGTCACTGTCTGAAAAGTGCTCTGTTTCCCCACGCTGAGTCATGATATTGCAGACATAGGCGATTTCCGCCTTGGTTTCCAAGAGTGCTTGCCCAATCTCCTCAATGACAATATTTGGCAAAATTGATGTAAAGAGTGAACCAGGCCCCAAGACGATCATGTCACTCTCGAGAATAGTATTGACTACTCGACGGCTGGCTTGGGGTGTTTCATCATCCAAGGTATTGGTCACATAGACATGGTCGATCATGCCTGGATGATCTGCAATGTGGCTCTCACCCGCCACTTCTGAACCATCTTTAAAGACTGCATGCAAGGTCAAAGGCTGATCACTTGATGGATAAATTTTTCCTGTTGTGTGGAAAAAGAGACTTAGCAGCTGCATGGCATTATAAGTGGACCCTTGCATTTCAGAAAGCCCTGCTATAATGATATTTCCTAGAGGATGACCCGCAAAAGCACCAGCGTCTTCTGAAAAACGGTACTGAAAAACCTTCTCATAAAACTTAGGCATATCCGACATAGCCACCAGAACATTACGAAGATCACCTGGTGGTGTCAGCTGTTGGATATTCTTTCTTAGTTCACCAGAAGAGCCACCATCATCAGCTACCGTTACGATGGCTGCGATATCAACATCCTTTTCTCGCAAACTTTTCAAAATGACGGGGATACCCGTTCCTCCACCAATCACCGTTATCTTTGGTTTTCTCATGAACGGTTTACCGTTTCCTTTCTTCTGTCTTTGTCACGATGGCTTTCATTGACAGGCCAATTTTTAGCAAGGTCCTCTGCGATTCGTTTGGCAAAGGCAACACTACGGTGCTGCCCACCTGTACATCCTACTGCAATGGTCAAGACGGACTTGCCTTCTTTTTTGTAACTTGGCAAAATGGGTTCAATCAAGGCGAGTAAGTGCTGATAGAAACTTTCAGACTCTTCATGATTCATCACATAGTCATAAACTGCTTGATCCTCACCTGTCTGATTACGGAGTTCAGGGAGGTAGTATGGATTTGGCAAGAAACGGACATCAAAGACCAAGTCTGCATCAATAGGGATACCATACTTGAATCCAAAAGACATGACTTCGATACGGAAAGACTGGGCTTGTTCTTGGTCCGAAAATTGCTCAGCAATGGTTTTACGAAGTTCACGCGGAGTGAGTTCTGTCGTATCCACCACATTTTGACTCATATTTTTCAAAGGTGCTAAGAGTTCACGTTCCAGCTTGATGCCATCTAAAATTCGACCATCTGCTGCTAGAGGGTGACTTCTTCTCGTTTCCTTATAGCGTGCCACCAATTCCTTATCTGCTGCGTCTAAAAAGAGGATTTTGAAGTCCAAATCGTCTTGGTTTTCCAATTCATCCAAAACTGCCTGAATCTCTGAAAAGAAGGAACGGCTACGCATGTCCACCACTAGTGCTAACTTATGGTCATCATCCTTGGTCTCAACCAACTGCAAGAACTTTGGCAAGAGGGCTGGTGGCATATTGTCAATAGTGAAATATCCCAAATCTTCGAAGGACTGAATGGCTACCGTTTTCCCTGCGCCACTCATCCCTGTCACAATCACCAAGTGAAGTTGTTTCTTTGTCATCTATCTCTCCTTATATCAAAAAAAGTTTGGCAGAGCCAAACTTCAACTAGCTTATCCAATCTCTGCGATTACTTCAATTTCGACTTTTACATCACGAGGAAGACGTGCAACCTCTACAGCTGAACGAGCTGGAAATTCCTCTTTAAAAGCGGTCTGGTAAACCTCGTTAAAAAGAACAAAATCGTTCATATCGCTCAAGAAGCAAGTTGTTTTGACAACGTGGTCAAAGTCTGTCCCCGCTTCAGCCAAAATAGCACCGATGTTTTTCAAAACTTGTTCGGTCTGTTCTTGAATCGTTTCTCCAACGATTTCCCCAGTTTCAGGAGACAGAGGAACTTGACCGCTAGCAAACAAAAGATTGCCAACGATTTTCCCTTGAACATAAGGTCCGATAGCCTTTGGTGCCTTATCTGTATGAATTGTTTTTGCCATTTCTTTCCCTCACAATTTTTCTAATATTGCATCCCAAGCCTGATCCATCCCTGCCTTGCTGACAGATGAAAAGAGGATGAAGTCGTCACTTGGGTCAAAGTTTAATTTCTTTTTGATTGCTGATTCGTGCTTATTCCACTTACCACGAGGAATCTTGTCCGCCTTGGTCGCAACGATGATAACCGGAATCTCATAATACTTGAGAAATTCGTACATCTGCACATCATCTGCTGATGGGTCATGGCGGAGGTCAACCAGACTGACCACCGCACGGAGATTTTCACGAGTTGTGAGGTACTCCTCAATCATGCGGCCCCACTTTTCACGTTCCTTTTTGGAAACGCGGGCATAACCATACCCAGGCACATCCACAAAGCGCATCTTGTCATCAATGTTAAAAAAGTTAAGGAGCTGGGTTTTCCCAGGTTTCCCTGATGTACGGGCAAGATTTTTGCGGTTGAGCATGGTGTTGATAAAGCTAGACTTGCCAACATTTGAACGCCCTGCAAGGGCAATCTCTGGCAGGTCATCCTGCGGATAATGAGATTTATTGGCCGCACTGAGCAAAATTTCAGCATTGTGTGTATTGATTTCCATAGTCACCTCTAGGCTGTTTCCAGGATCGGTTTATCCGTTCCATCAACAGCTTCTTTAGTGATGCGGACCAATTTCACATTTTCCTGACTCGGTACTTCAAACATAACATCTAGCATGGTTTCTTCGATGATGGAGCGAAGACCACGCGCACCCGTTTTGCGTTCGATGGCTTTATTAGCGATTTCTTGAAGGGCTTCATCGTCAAATTCCAATTCAACATCATCATAAGAAAGCAAGGTTTGGTATTGTTTGACCAAGGCATTTCTTGGTTCTTTCAAGATGCGAACCAAGTCATCGGCCGTCAATTGTTCAAGAGCAGCAAAGACAGGCAAGCGTCCAATCAACTCAGGGATAATCCCGAATTTTTGAATGTCTTCTGCGATGATTTCTTGCATGTATGAGCTGTTTTCGTCAATCGCCTTGTTGTTTTGACCAAAGCCGATGACTTTTTCTCCCAAACGCTGTTTAACAATTTCTTCGATGCCATCAAAGGCACCACCCACAATGAAGAGGATATTCTTGGTATCTACCTGAATCATCTCTTGTTGTGGATGTTTACGTCCGCCTTGAGGCGGTACGCTGGCAACAGTTCCCTCGATAATCTTGAGAAGGGCTTGTTGCACCCCTTCACCCGAAACATCACGTGTGATAGACACATTCTCGCTCTTTTTGGCAATCTTGTCTATTTCATCAACGTAGATAATCCCACGTTCTGCACGTTCGATGTTAAAGTCAGCAGCCTGCAAGAGTTTGAGGAGGATATTTTCCACGTCCTCACCCACATACCCAGCCTCAGTAAGAGCTGTCGCATCTGCAATAGCAAAAGGTACGTTCAAGCTCTTAGCCAAGGTCTGGGCCAAAAAAGTTTTCCCAGAACCAGTTGGGCCAATCATCAAGATGTTTGACTTCTGCAAATCCACATCTTCTGACTCTTCACGCGTATCGTGGAAATTGATGCGTTTATAGTGATTGTATACAGCCACTGCCAAGGCACGTTTGGCACGATCCTGACCAATCACATAGTGGTTCAAGATATTGAGGAGCTCGATTGGTTTTGGCACTTCAGACAAGTCTGCCAAAACTTCTTCGGCCAACTCCTCCCGAATGATTTCCTGGGCCAACTCCACACATTCATTACAGATAAAAGCGTTGTTCCCAGCGATTATTTTCTTTACTTCTTCTTGGCTTTTGCCACAAAATGAGCAATAAACCATCATATCATTTTTCCTATTTGTAGGCATGATTTCCTTCCATTCTAATTTATCATTCTATCTAAAATAAGTTCATGTAAAAAGCATGAATACTGTTTACCAGATTGGTAAAAGCATTCAGCCAGAGTAAGGCAGACAGTCCATAGCGCTTCTTACGAAAAGCCTGTGCTCCAGTCAAAATACAGATTACACACAAAAAAGCTGTGAAAAATCCAAATATACTGCGCTCCATTAGACTTCCTTTCTATCTCGGTATTCGATGGTAAAATCATAGTCATTTTTCTCATCTCGGGTGTAAGATTTGCTTGCAACTGTTTCAAAACGAGACAAGTCAAACTCCTCAGGAAAATAGGTATCTCCCTCCACCTGAGCATGAATCTGTGTCACGATGATTTCATCTAAATAAGGCTCAAAAGCCTGAAAAATCTGCTTTCCGCCAATGATATAGAGATTTTTTTCCTGACTCTGATACCACGCTAAAACAGACTCCACATCTTGAAATACGAGCGCCCCATCTATGACTTCTTCGCTATTGCGCGTTAAAATCAGGGTTTGCCGTTTTGGAAGCAGACGACGTCCCATGCCATCAAAGGTCACTCGCCCCATCAGTATAGCATGATTTAAAGTTGTTTCCTTAAAATGTTGCAACTCTGCCGGCAAATGCCAAGGGAGACGATTTTCCTTCCCAATCACACCTTTTTCATCCTGGGCCCAAATGGCTATGATTTTCTTTGTCATGCTTCCGTCCTTTTTATTGATATTACTATTTTATCAAAATTCTCCCAAAAAGACTGTTTTGAAACGCGCACAAAAGAGAGAAAAGGAGCAGGCATCATCTAGCCTGCTCCTCTCGTCCCTAGGACATATATTTTTTTGCTTCTGATTCAATTTTTTCGACCACTTCTTGGATACTTAGTCCAGTTGTGTCGAGGTAAACTGCATCCTCAGCCTGTTTGAGAGGCGAGGTTTCACGATGACTATCCTTGTAGTCACGCGCCGCAATTTCTTCTTTCAGCGTTTCCAAGTCAGTCTCAATCCCTTTAGCAATATTTTCCTTGTAACGACGCTCTGCTCTTTCTTCAACAGAAGCCACTAGGAAAATCTTGAGTTCAGCTTGTGGTAAAACAACTGTTCCGATATCACGCCCATCCATGACGATACCACCTTGCTGAGCAATCTCTTGCTGGAGCGAAACCAGTTTCTCACGCACCTCAGGAATGGCAGCAATGCTTGAAACCTTGTTGGTCACTTCATTTTCACGAATAGGATGAGTGATATCCACATCCCCTACAAAAACAAGTTGTTCGCCTGTTTCTGAACGTCCAAAACTAATGGGATGTTGATCAAGCAATTCCAAAAGTTGCTCTACTTCTCCTGCATCCAACTGGTGTTTGAGCGCTATATAAGTCGCAGCACGGTACATAGCGCCCGTATCGAGATAAGTATAACCAAAATCTTTAGCGACAATCTTTGCAACCGTACTCTTACCACTGGAAGCTGGACCATCAATAGCAATTTGAATTGTCTTCATTCCCGACTCCTATCTTGTCTTGATCACATCACCTGGATTGGCAAACCAAGATCCAGATGACATATGAGAAGGATTTAACGCTTCCAACTGGGCAATGGAAATCCCTGCACGCTGAGCAAGAGCTGCCTCACCCTCTCCAGGATGCACAGTGAGTGTTCCCTCTCCTTCTGTGTGTTCTTCTGAACTGCTCTCTGAAGGAGTTGTTTCAGAAGAAGATGTTTCTTCTACCTTGCTACTTGAAGATGACGATGCTTCTACTTTAGAACTTGAACTTGTAGAAGGAGACGATGTATCATAGAAGTCCTTCAAAGATGAAGTACGATTGCTTCCTCCGGTTGATAAGTAAATCAATACAACTACCATCGCTACAACGATCACAAAGAAGAGGCTAGCTAGAACTGTTAAGACACGATTCGCAACAGTGCCTTTTCCTTTTTGTTTACGGCGACGACGCTCTGATCTTGATTCTTCCTCACTATTTTCATAGATATCTTCTTGCCATGGTTCCTTTGCCATACCTTACTCCTTGTATTTTTTAAACTTTCTTATTACAATATAAATATGAAACTCACACTTATACCTGAACGGTGCATCGCCTGCGGGCTTTGCCAAACCTATTCTGAACTCTTTGATTACCATGATAATGGAATCGTTCGATTTTGCGATGATCCAGTTGAATTGCAAAGAGAAATCGCTGAGACCAGCGATGTTCTGGAGGCCATCAAAAATTGTCCTACACGTGCACTTCTAAAAGATCCATCATAGTTTAAAAGGGAGATTGATTTTGTAGATTCTCTTTATCACTTTAATCCCTTCACCTACTAGTTTAGCATATTTCTAGGTAAAATTATAGTCTTTTCCGGTTATTTTTTCCTTCAAAAATAGAAAGATCACTTTTTTCTTTGATGAGGTAGAGTGGTCTTTTTTTGGTTTCCAGGTAAATCTTACTGATATACTTGCCCAGAATTCCAATGGTCAGAAGTTGAATCCCCCCAAGAAAGAGAATGACAGCCATCAGAGAGGTCCAGCCAGATGTTGGATTTCCCAAGATAAGAGTCCGAAACACTACAAAAACAGTCATCATAAAAGAAATAAAACAAGATAGAAGTCCAGCTACAAAGGCTATACTCAAGGGGAAATCTGAAAAATTGAGAATCCCTTCAATCGAGTAGAAAAAGAGCTGTCTAAAACTCCAACTGGTCTTGCCAGCCTGTCGTTCAACGTTTGGATAATCAAGATAGTGCGTTTTAAAGCCCACCCAGGCAAAGAGTCCCTTAGAGAACCGATTGGACTCGGTCAGGGTTAAAATAGCATCTACCACAGACCTTCTCATCATGCGGAAATCACGGACGCCTGAGGGGAGAGCTACTGGGCTGATTTTTTGCATGAGGCGATAAAAAAGATCAGCACAGAAACTGCGAAAGAGGGGTTCTCCCTCCCGACTAGTTCTCCGTGTCCCAACACAGTCCAAGTCTGCATTCTGGTCTAGTAAGGCTTTCATCTCAAGTAGCATACCGGGAGGGTCCTGGAGGTCTGCATCCATCACAACCACCAGGTCCCCAGTCGCATACTGTAAACCTGCGTACAGAGCTGCCTCCTTCCCAAAATTTCGTGAGAACGAGATATAATGCACCGCAGGATTTTGCTCCCGATAAGCCTTCAAGAGCTCTAAGGTTCCATCGCTTGAGCCATCGTCTACAAAGACATACTCGACCTCTGCTCCCAGATCAGGAAGCAAATCTTCAACAGACTGATAAAAAAGAGGAAGTACTTCCTCTTCATTTAAACAGGGGACAATGATCGAAATCATTATCTTAGTCTTCAAATCCATTTGGATGCTTACTTTGCCAACGCCATGCGTCTTCACACATTTTCGTGATATCAAATTCTGCTTCCCATCCGAGTTCTGCTTTGGCTTTTGCAGGATCTGAATAGCAGGCAGCGATGTCTCCTGGTCGGCGTTCTACGATGCGGTAAGGAATGGGATGTCCCACTGCTTTTTCCATATTTTGAATAATTTCAAGAACAGAGTAGCCCTTGCCTGTTCCAAGGTTATAAATGTTAAGGCCAGACCCTTTTTGGATTTTTTGAAGAGCTGCAACGTGACCTTTAGCCAAATCGACAACGTGGATATAGTCACGAACACCAGTTCCATCTTCCGTATCGTAATCGTCTCCGAAGACTTGCACTTGCTCTAATTTTCCAACAGCTACCTGAGTCACATATGGTAAGAGATTGTTTGGAATTCCATTAGGATTTTCTCCTAAATCTCCACTCTCATGCGCTCCGATTGGATTAAAGTAACGAAGCAAGACCACATTCCATTCTGAGTCTGCTTTGTAGATATCAGTCAAAATTTCCTCTAACATAAGCTTAGTACGGCCATACGGATTGGTCACTGAAAGTGGAAAATCTTCTAAGATTGGAACTGTGTGAGGATCTCCATATACTGTCGCAGAAGAGCTGAAGATGATATTCTTACAGTTTGCTTCTTCCATAACTTTTAAAAGACTAAGAGTTCCAGCGATATTGTTGTCATAGTAGGCAAGAGGGATACGTGTTGATTCACCTACAGCCTTCAAACCAGCAAAGTGAATCACACCTGTTGGCTCTTCTTGCTTGAAAATATCTCTGAGAGTATCAGTATCACGGATATCTGCCTCATAGAAAGGAATTTCAACTCCTGTGATTCTTTCAACAACTTCTAAACTTTTACGGTTGCTGTTGACAAGGTTATCCACTACAACCACTTGATGACCTGCTTGGATCAATTCAATAACAGTGTGGGTTCCGATAAAACCTGCTCCACCTGTTACCAAAATTTTTTCTTGCATCTTTTTTCCTCGATTCTCGAATTATTTTTTCTTATTTTATCATTTTTGATAGGGAATGTCATTTGACATCCTAAACTACCTGCTAAAATTTTAGTAAAATGCTTATACTCTTCGAAAATCTCTTCAAACCACGTCAGCGTCGCCTTACCGTGGGTATGGTTACTGACTT